>CALMPZ010000450.1 GCA_937871645.1 uncultured Polymorphobacter sp. | reverse complement strand
GCGCGGTGCGCATCACGCATATCCCGTCAGGGCTGGTGGTCATCCAGCAGGACGAGAAGTCGCAGCACAAGAACAAGGCCAAGGCCTTGAAGGTGCTGCGGACGCGGCTTTACGAGCTCGAACGCTCGAAATTGCACGAAGCTCGCGCCGCCGATCGCAAGTCGATGGTCGGCAGCGGCGACCGCTCGGAGCGCATCCGCACCTACAACTTCCCGCAAGGACGGATCACCGACCACCGCATCGGGCTTACCTTGCACCGGTTAAGCGAAGTCATGGAAGGCCCGGCGCTCGATGAATTGATTGCGGCGCTCATTGCCGAGGACGAGGCGGCGCGACTGGCGAACCTCGAAGCCGGCTGATGCGTGCCGGCGACGCGCTGCGCGCCGCAGCCACGCGCATCGACCGGCTCGACGCCGAAGTGCTGCTCGCGCAGCTGCTCGGCACCAACCGCATGGCGCTGCTGCTGGCGCTGGACCGCGACATCGACGAAGCGGCGTTCAAGGCGCTGGTCGATCGGCGCGCGGCGGGCGAGCCCGTCGCCTATATCACCGGCAGCCGTGAATTCTGGTCGCTCGATCTGACGGTGACGCCAGATGTGCTGATCCCGCGTCCCGACAGCGAAACGCTGATCGAAGCGGCGCTCGCGGCGTTTGGCGACGCTGCACCGCAATCGATTCTCGACCTCGGTACGGGCAGCGGCGCGCTTTTGCTCGCCGCACTCGATTGCTGGCCAGCCGCCTTCGGTGTCGGCGTCGACCGTTTCGAAGCAGCTGCCCGCGTGGCGCGCGGCAATGCAATGCGGCTGGGCAAGCGCGCGGCGTTCATCGTCGGTGACTGGGCGACGGCGCTCGATGCGCGCTTCGAACTCGTGCTCGCCAATCCGCCTTATGTCGAAACCGAAGCCGAACTGGCGCGCGATGTCCGCGACCACGAGCCGGCATCGGCGCTTTTTGCCGGTGAAGACGGTCTCGACGCCTATCGCGTGCTGGTGCCGACGTTGCCGGCGCTGATCGCCGACGGCGGCGTCGCGCTGCTCGAAATCGGCGCGACGCAGGCCGATGCGGTGGCCATCCTCGCCGCCCATGCCGGGCTGTCGGCACAATTGCACCGTGATCTGGCGGATAACCCGCGTTGCCTGGCGCTGCGCCGCGCATAATTAACGCTTGGAGCCACGCATTTTTGTGTTTAAGGCCAAATCAGACGCGGGTTGAACTTGCTCCCCATGTCGCTGACTTTCACATCGCTGTGGTCACGCCCTTCGCACTTCCGGGCGTCGCGCCTTGTCAGTCAGACTCAACTGCTGCGGCCAGTGCTGAAACCCTGGCCAGACGAACAGGATCTAGCCTTTGATACGCAATAACCAGAATGGTCGGCGGCGCGGACGCGGAGGCGGCGCAGGTGGCGGCGGTGGCGCACGGCCGCCGCAGGGCGCCCCGTCGGGCGGCAACTATACGCCGAACCGCGGCGACAACCGCCAGCGCGGCAACGCCAACCAGCTGCTCGAAAAGTACAAGTCGCTGGCGCGCGACGCCGCGCAGCAGGGCGACCGCGTTACCGCCGAATATTTCATGCAGTACGCCGACCATTATTACCGCGTGCTCAACGACTATCGCGTCCGCGAAAACGAAGCGCGCCCGCAGGCGCGTCGCGATCAGGACGACGACGGCGACGAGGGCCAGAACTACACCAACAGCAATTTCAACGCCGCCAGCGACGCCGCGCCGAACTATGGCGCACAGTCCTATGCTGCGCGCGCCGAGGGCGTAGCCGAAGTCGATGCCGACAATGACGACGGCGCCGATGATGACGCCGCACCGGTCGAGGTTATGCGTGAAGGTGGCCGCGACAATGGCAATCGAGATGAGCGCCCGCGCAACGACGGTCGCCGCGATCGCAACTACAACGACGGCAACCGCAATGACGGCAACCGTGGCGATTCGGGCCGCAACGATTCGGGCCGCGCCGCACCGCGCCAGGACGAAGCCCCGCGCCAGCAACGCGAGCCGGCGCCGGTCTTTGAAGCCGCACCGGTCATTCAGGGCTTGCCGCCGGCGATTGAGCTCGGTCCCGAAACCGACGATGCGCCACCGGCACCGCGCCGTGGCCGCGGTCGGCCGCGCAAGGTTGTCGCCGAAGCGACCGGCGAAGCCGAAGGCTGAACATGACCGCCGGGCGGGCGCTGCCGTTGCCCGGCGATCTTGCAGCCGTATTCGACTCCGTGTGGCAGCTGCTTGAGGCCGCGGTCGGCGATCTCGGGGCACCGCTGCGCACCCCCGTGGTCATCGGACACGCCGACGCGGCGCCTGATGGCCGCGTCATGGTGTTGCGCGGCTGTCGCCCGGCGATTTCGGAGCTGGTTTTTCATACCGATATGCGGTCACCCAAGGCGCTATGCCTGCAGCGCGATTCGCGCGTCGCGGTTGTCGGCTATGACGCGGCCCGGTCAGTGCAGTTGCGCATGCACGGCCGGGCGCACTTTGAAACCGACGGCGATGCGGTCGAGGCGGCATGGGGTGCGACCTCGCCGACGGCACGCCGCAACTATGCGACGGCCCTGCCGCCCGGCGCACGACTCGAAAGCGCCGGCAGTGGTCAGCCCGAATCGGTCGATGTGGCCGCCGCGCGGGCCAATTTCGCGCGGCTGATTGTCGATGTCGCGCGCGTCGACTGGCTCGACCTCACCGTCAGCGGGCACCGTCGCGCGCTCTTCGAAGCGGGCGCAGACGGCTGGACGGGCAGTTGGCGCGTCCCCTGATGCCCCGGTGTTGCGCCGCGGCAACAGCGGGCGCTGTCATCAAACTGTATTAAATCCGTCACCTTCGCGTCGCGCGCCGGACATAGTCAGCACCACGAAGGCAGCACCGGAAAAGCCACCGGAACTGCCCTGACGTTTTGGTGTTGTGCGGCTGGGTTGCCGCGAGGGACAGGGATTTTCCGATGAAGTTGAACAAGATGACGGCGGTGCTGCTGGCAGCAACAATGCTAGGCGGAGTCGCGACGCCCGCGCTTGCAGCGTCAAAGAAGTCGCGCGATTCGGAACTGCGTGCGATGGTTGAACGCCAGCAGAAGCAGATCGATGCACTCAACGCGCAGATCCAGGCGATGCAGGCCAATGCCGTCCCGGTTGTCGGCGCACTTGCCGGCGGCGTCGCCGCCGATGCGGCCGCCGCGGAAGAAAACGCCTCCAACATCGAATTCATGCAGGTGACGATCGAGTCGCAACAGGCGCAGATCGATGCGCTCAAGAAGACCACCGCCACCAATGCCCCGAACTGGAAGGGCGCACCCGAACTCAAGAGCGGCACCGGCTTCAGTTGGAAGCCGAACGGCGTCATCCAATATGATGCCGGCTATGTTTCGAACCCGAACAACAAGATCAACACCGCCAACCTCGGCTGGAACAGCAATTTCCGCCGGCTGCTGTTCGGCGTCGAAGGCACCGTTCCGGGCGACTTCAAGTACAAGTTCCAGTTCGATGTCGCCGGTGGCTCGCTCGGCTTCGAGGACGTGCTGATCGCCTATGAACCGGCGGGCAAACCCTATTCGCTGCAGGTCGGCTATTTCTACCCGTTCACCAGTCTCGACAACATGACCAGCAACCGCTTCATCTCGATGATGGAGCGTTCGCAGCTCAACGATGCCTTTGGTTCGGGCCGTCGAATCGGCGTCGCCGGTGCCTATCAGACCAGCGAGTTCCTGCTCCAGGCCGGCCTGATGAACGGCACCACCGTCAACGCCGCGACGGGCAACACCGCATGGTCGGCCGACGCGCGTGCCGTGTGGTTCCCGAAGTTCGGCACCGCGCAATATCACGCGGCTGTCGGCTATCATAACCGCCACAACAACAAGAACAGCCTTGGCCAGAACTATCAGGCACGGCCGTTCACGACGCTGACGTCGATCCGCTTCGTCGGCACCAGCCCGGCGACGACGACGGGTGCCAGCGGCACCGGCATCGCGGCCTATGGCGACCAGATCTTCGCCGCCGAACTCGCCGGCATCTGGGGCTCGTTCAATGCTGTCGCCGAAGCGCAGCTCGTCAAGGTCGACGCGGTCAACCCGACCGACGTGCTTAGCGGCGGTCAGGCTGCGTCGGGCTTCACGCGCCTTGCGCAGGATCCGACCTTCTTCTCGGCCTACGGCGAAGTCGGTTACTGGTTCACCGGCGAATCGCGCGGCTACAAGGCCGGCAAATGGGATCGCACCAAGATCGTCAACCCGTTCGACAAGGGCGGTTGGGGTGGCTTCCAGCTCGTCGGTCGCGTCGATTACCTCAACCTGACCCAGTATGTCGGTGCAAGCACGCCGACAAGCTCGCTGGTGACCGGCGGCACGCTCAACGGCGGTAGCCAGCTCGGCTATCTGGTCGCGCTCAACTGGTGGCCGACCGACTATGTCCGCTTCACCAGCCAGTTCATCCGGTCGGACATCACCGGCGGTCCAAGCGCGGCTGCAGTCGATCCGACGTCGTTGCTGACGCCGGTCTATGACCGCAACTACAGCGTCAACGCCTTCGTGATGCGCGCCCAGCTCGACTTCTAGCGCCGGCACCATCGCCAAAAGCTACGGGCAGCAACCGCATGGTTGCTGCCCGTTCGCTTTTGACTTGTCGCCGTGCCGGGTTGCCAGTCGACGCTGGCAGCATTGGGAGTTGCCGCCCGCGCCTTCCGACGTTCCGTTCGCTCGGGGTCTCCTAGCGCTTGGCGTCGGAATAGATGCGATCGAACACGCCGCCGTCGGCGAAGTGTATCTTCTGCGTGGTCGCCCAGCCGCCGAAGTTGGCCTGAATTGTCAACAACTTCACCACCGGAAACTGCGGCGCGTATTTGGCGATCGCTGCGGGCGTGCGTGGGCGGAAGAAATGCTTGCCGGCAAGGTCTTGGCCGGTCGGCGAATACAGAAACTTCAGATAGGCTTCTGACACGGTGCGCGTGCGGTGGCGGTCAACATTGGCGTCGACGACGGCTACTGGCGGCTCGGCGAGAATCGAGATCGACGGGATGACGATGTCGAACTTGCCGGCGCCAAACTCGTTGCGCGTCAGCATCGCCTCATTCTCCCACACCAGCATGACATCGCCGACGCCGCGTTGCGCAAACGTCGTTGTCGCACCGCGCGCGCCCGAATCGAGCACCGGTACCTGCGCGAAAAGTTTGGTCATATAGGCCTCGGCGGCTTCGCGTGAGCCAAGCGTGCGTCGTGCCCAGCCGTAGGCGGCAAGGTAGTTCCAGCGCGCACCACCGCTGGTCTTGGGGTTCGGCGTGATGACTTCGACACCGGGCTTGATCAGGTCGCTCCAGTCCTTGATGCGCTTGGGGTTGCCCTTGCGAACGAGGAAGACGATCGTTGAATAATAGGGCGTCGAATTGTTCGGCAAGCGTGCCTGCCAATTTGCCGGCAGCAGCTTGGCGCGTGCCGAAATCTCGTCGATGTCATACGCCAGTGCTAGCGTCACCACATCCGCCTGCAGACCGTCGATCACCGAACGCGCCTGCTTGCCCGAACCGCCGTGCGACTGGTTGATGACCACATCCTCGCCGGTCCTGGCCTTCCAGTCCTTGCCGAAGGCAGCGTTGATGTCCTTGTAGAGTTCACGCGTCGGATCATAGCTGACGTTGAGCAACTCGACCTTCGCGGCCGTGGCCGGTGCGGGCAGTGCCACCAGCGCGGTCGTCGCGAGCCCCAATATCATTGCCAAGCGCATTTCCTGCCTCCCGAAGAATCGATTCGACTGCCGCAATCTTATTCCCATCAATTTAATAGGCAATAGGTCGAAATGATGTCTCGTGATTCGGAACCCCGCAAGTCGTCGAATGGTCGTGCGGCGTCAATATCGCGACAATGCGTGCGCGGCTCGGCTTCTAGTCGAATCCCGGCGGTGGCGTATAAGCGTCGCCGTCATGGCCCGAACGCGCGCTGACGAACACCAGCCCCATCAGCGCGCCGGCGAGCATGATGGACAGGCCGATGCCGAGCGCGACGGCAATCAGCATGTGCAGGCGAATCGGCGCGCCGCCGAGAATCAGCGCGGCGATCGCCGCCACGACGCTGATGGCTGCAGTAAGCGCCGTCCAGCGCATCAGCCGCCGGAAGTGCTGCCAATGGTCGGGCACCGATTCGCTGTCATTCATGCCGATGCGCCTTGCTGGTGGAAACACCGCCATTGTGCAGCCTTGCGGTGCTGCTGGCAATTTGAGCGCCCGTGGCGCGACGTCGCAACCACGGGCCTTGCCCGCAGCGACAGACGGCCTTGCCAGCGCCGAGTCGGGCTGACATGCCTGTCGCACTGCAAGCGATGGAGTGACCCTTGTCCGTTCTTCCCAAGGCGCTGGCCTTTGACGTGTTCGGCACGGTCGTCGACTGGCGGGGCAGCATTGCGCGCGAAGCCGCGCCGGTGCTGGCAGCGGCCGGGCGCAGCGACATCGATTCGCATGACTTCGCCGACCAGTGGCGTGCGCGCTATGTCCCGGCGATGCTGGCGGCCAACAAGGCGCGTGCTGCATCCGTATCGACGGCATTCGTCAAACTCGATTCGCTGCACCGGACGATGCTCGACGACCTGCTGGCCACGCTGGAGATTGATCTCAGCGATTCGGTGCGCGCCGAACTGACGCGCGGCTGGCACCGGCTCGACCCCTGGCCCGACACGGTGGCGGGACTGACGCGACTCAAGACGCGCTTCCCGATCGTCACGCTGTCGAACGGTAACATCTCGATGATGGTGGCGATGGCGCGCCGTGCCGGCCTGCCGTGGGACGCGATTCTCGGTGCGGAAGTTGCAGGCGCCTACAAGCCGGCAGCACACGCCTATCAGGCGACAGCGGCGGCGCTCGATGTCGCGCCGGGCGAACTTTGCCTGGTTGCAGCGCATCACGCCGATCTGGCTGCGGCGCGAAAGGCCGGGCTGCTGTGCGCGTTTGTCCATCGCCCGATGGAATATGGCGGCCGGCCCGCGCCCGACCGCGATGCGGCACAGGCATGGGAATATGCCGCCACCAGCTTCACCGACCTCGCCGACCAGCTCGGCTGCTGACCGCCGCGACTCGTGCTCCACCTTGGGCTTTACCTTGGGCCCGAATCGGGTGACACTCGCTTCAAGAGCGGCGACCGGGCCCCGATATAGGCCTGCAGCGCCGCCAAAGGGCAATGGGCCAATAGCGATGGGGAGCGCGGCATGTCGGTAGGATCGATTGTTTCAGGCAGGAAGCCGGTCGTCCGCGTCAGCGGCGAATCGAAGATACGCGCCATTGTGGCGCTACTCCACGAACACCGAATCGGCGCCGTGCTGGTGATGGATGGCGCGGCGATTCGTGGAATCGTCTCCGAACGCGACATTGCAGCGGGGCTGCACACGCACGGCGCGGCGATTCTCGACACCGCTGCAGCCGACGTGATGACCTCCCCGGTGGTGACGCTGCCACCGCAGGCGAGCATCGCCGAAGCGATGTCGGTGATGACGAATCGCCGGATTCGCCACCTGCCGGTGGTCGAAAGCGGCAAACTCATCGGGCTGGTGTCGATCGGCGACCTGGTGAAGCGCCGCATCGAGGATGCCGAGCAGGAGGCTTTGTTGCTCAAGGACTATATCGCGACGGCCTGAAGCTGCGTGGCCGGGGCATTTTGCCCGCGGAATCATGCGTGGCCGCAGAAATCCGCCAATTATTTTATGGTGCAATGCAGAAAGGTGTTGCCAAGCCCCAAGCCCCGGCCTAGATGACCGCTCCCGGCAACGGGCGGCGCGGTTCTTCCGGGCAGCCAGTTACCCCGGAAGGCCAGAGAAGCTGACCAAGCCCCTGTAAAGGCTAGGTTCATTCTTCAGCCCAACGGAGCAGGGAATTTTGAACTGAAATGGTTTCGACCAAAAAAGTTCAAAAAAACGGTTGACGGGAAAAGAGACACGGCCCATAAGCCGCTCCCGACGCCGAGACGAACCAGCGGGTTCGCTTCGGGTTTCGAAAAATTAGTCACTCGGGTCTCCCCGTTATTCACGGGGACCAGAGTGATGTCGCTCTTTCTCATTGTAGGTTGAATGAAGGGACATGTGGGCGGCGGTCCATGGCTCCAAGCGTACAAGGGCTTGGTCGTCATGGTTAAAACACGCCTCCTATATGTCTTAAACTACCACAAGCACTATCGGCTTGAGGTTGGTGGCTTCGGTCACCGATCACAGGTCTAAGAAATGCTAGAATAGTTTTGTGCAATTAGGACGCTCCTTGAACGGGTCGTCATTGGTCCAGCGGACTTCGGTCAGCTGGGGTGGTGATGCTTCGGACATTAACTTGAGAGTTTGATCCTGGCTCAGAACGAACGCTGGCGGCATGCCTAACACATGCAAGTCGAACGAAGCCTTCGGGCTTAGTGGCGCACGGGTGCGTAACGCGTGGGAATCTGCCCTTAGGTACGGAATAACTCATGGAAACGTGTGCTAATACCGTATGATGTCTTCGGACCAAAGATTTATCGCCTAGGGATGAGCCCGCGTTGGATTAGCTAGTTGGTGAGGTAAAGGCTCACCAAGGCGACGATCCATAGCTGGTCTGAGAGGATGATCAGCCACACTGGGACTGAGACACGGCCCAGACTCCTACGGGAGGCAGCAGTGGGGAATATTGGACAATGGGCGAAAGCCTGATCCAGCAATGCCGCGTGAGTGAAGAAGGCCTTCGGGTTGTAAAGCTCTTTTACCCGGGAAGATAATGACTGTACCGGGAGAATAAGCCCCGGCTAACTCCGTGCCAGCAGCCGCGGTAATACGGAGGGGGCTAGCGTTGTTCGGAATTACTGGGCGTAAAGCGTACGTAGGCGGCTTTCTAAGTCAGAGGTGAAATCCCACGACTCAATCGTGGAACTGCCTTTGAGACTGGATCGCTTGAAGATGGGAGAGGTAAGTGGAATTCCGAGTGTAGAGGTGAAATTCGTAGATATTCGGAAGAACACCAGTGGCGAAGGCGGCTCACTGGACCAGAATTGACGCTGAGGCACGAAAGCGTGGGGAGCAAACAGGATTAGATACCCTGGTAG
>CALMPZ010000449.1 GCA_937871645.1 uncultured Polymorphobacter sp. | reverse complement strand
GTCAGACCGGGGCGAACAGCTTGCGATATCGGAAGAAATTGAACACCGCCGCCGCTGCGGTGCCGAGTGCGATGCCGACCCAGCGGCTGCCGGTGAGCCACAGCGCGGCCGAAAACAGCCCGTAGTTGAGCGCTAGCCCGGCGAGCGCCAGCATGACATAGTGCGCGAATTCGCGCAGCGACGGCGCGGTTTGGGTGCGGAAGGTCAGTGTGCGGTTGAGCCACCATGTCGCGCAGACCATGACGGCGAGGCTGAAGACGCGCGCCAGATACGGCGACATGCCAGCGCGGACCAGCACCTCCAGAACGCTGACGTCGATGGCCAGCGCGATGACGCCGACGACACCGAAGCGCGCCGACTGGCCGACCCAGGCAGGAAAATCGCGCGCCACGGCGTCAGTCGGCGCCCATCAGCGTGGCGATGAACCCCGATATCATCACCTGCACGCCCAGCGACAGGAACAGCGCCGCCATGATCGACACGCGCATCAGCTTGCCGCCATAGATGTCGCCGAAGCCGAGCACGGCCCAGCCGCCGACCGCGATGATCAGAAGCCCGACACCGATCAGCAGAAACACTAGCCCGGCGACGACGCAGCGGTCGATGCTGAACCAGCGCCGCGCCAGTTCGATGTTGTCGGTGGTGCGCCACAGCCCGTCATGGACGCCGAACAACCGCGCCAGCACGGCAAAGCTGACCAGTTGTGCACCGACCAGGATGCCGGTGGCGAACAGCAACAGGCTGTGGATGCCGAAATTGAGCCCGGCGATACGGAACGTGCCCGGCAAGGTCAGCAGCGTGCCGATCAGCCCGATGCCGCCGATGATCAGCCCCGGATAGAACGCCAGCCACTTCGGCGCAAATGTCAGCAGGAATTTGAGGTGGCGCCAGCCGTCGCGCCAGCTGCGCAGATGCGGCGCGCGGGTGCGGCCATCGGGGACCAGCGTTGTCGGCACTTCGGACAGATTGAGTTCGGCAAGCTGCGCCTTGACGACCATTTCAGAGGCGAACTCCATGCCGGTCGTGACCAGCCCGAGTTCCATGATGGCGTCGCGCCGGAACGCGCGCAGCCCGCAGTGGAAATCGCCGACCGGCGCCTTGAAGAACAGCCGGCCGGCAAGGCTGAGCACCGGATTGCCGAGATAGCGGTGCAACGGCGGCATCGCGCCCGGCGCAATGCCGCCCTTGAAGCGATTGCCCATCACCAGGTCGTCGCCGGCGCGCAGCCGTTCGAGGAACGGCATCAGCCCGAGGAAATCATAGCTGTCATCGGCGTCGCCCATCGCGACAAAGCGCCCGTTCGCCGCCGCAATGCCTGCCGCGAGCGCCGCGCCATAACCGCGCACCGGTACATTGATGACACGCGCGCCGTGTTGGCGGGCGATCGACTGGCTGCCGTCGGTCGAGCCGTTGTCGGCGATGACGACTTCGCCGTGGACACCGTTTTCGGTGAAGAAGCGCTTGGCCTTTATGATGCAGATCGCCAGCGTTTCGGCTTCGTTGAGGCACGGCATCACCACCGAGAGTTCGGGGGCGCCGGTTTCGAAATCGAGCCCAAGCGATATCTGGTCGGGCGACGGTGCCTCGGTCCGCTCGCGACGCTCGAAGCGCAGGGACCGCCGCTCAAGCAAGCTTGAAGCTTTCCTTGATGCCGTCGACGACGAACTGTGCCGCCAGTGCCGCGAGGATGACGCCGAGCAGCCGCGTCAGCGCGCCTTCGAACTTGGCGCCCATCAGCTTCATCAGCGGGCCGGCGGCGAGCAGCGAAAACAGCGTCAGCAGCATCACCGCACCCAGCGCGCCGAGCACAGTGGCGGTTTCGGCGATGCCGTTGGTGCGCGCCGTCAGCAGCATGATCGCCGCGATGGCGCCCGGCCCCGCGAGCATCGGGATCGCCATCGGGAACACCGAGATGTCCTCTTCCTCGATCGGCTTGGCGGCCGCCGCCGCAGCACTTTTGACGCTTTCGGCGCGGTTCTCGCGGCGCTCGGTGCGCTTTTCGAACACCATGTCGATGGCGATCAGGAACACCATCAGCCCGCCGGCAATCTTGAACGCCGCAAGGCTGATGCCGAGCGCGCCCAGGAACGGTTCGCCGAACAGCGCGAACAGCACCAGCACGACGCTGGCGATGACCACCGAGCGCAGCGCCATGACGCGACGATGCGACACGCTGGCGCCGTTGGTCAGGCTGGAAAAAATCGGCACGCAGCCCGGGGGATCGAGCACCACGAACAGCGTCACGAACGACGAGATGAACAGCGCCAGCACGCCGCTATACCGACGGCGGTGCCAGCCCGGCGCGCGCGTGCGCCGCGACCAGCGTGTTGCGCAGCAAGCAGGCAATCGTCATCGGGCCGACGCCGCCGGGCACCGGGGTAATCGCGCCTGCCACGGTAACCGCCTCGGCAAAGGCGACATCGCCGACCAGCCGCGTTTTGCCGCCGCCAGCGTCAATGCGGTTCATCCCGACATCGATGACGGTGGCACCGTGCTTGATCCAGGCGCCGCGCACCAATTCGGGCACGCCGACGGCCGCGACGACGATATCGGCGCGGTGGACGTGCGCCGAAAGTTCATGCGTGCGCGAATGCGCCAGCGTGACGGTGGCATTGGCGTTGGTAAGCAGCGCGGCAATCGGCTTGCCGACCAGCCGCGAACGGCCGATGACCAGCGCCTCGGCGCCGGCGACATCGCCGAGCACGTCGCGCAGCAGAAGCATGCAGCCCATCGGCGTGCACGGCACCAGCCCCGGCAGCCCGGCGACCAGCCGCCCGGCGGACACCGGATGCAGCCCGTCGACATCCTTGTCGGGGTCGATGGCGTTGATCACCGGCGCTTCGTTCAGATGCTTGGGCAGCGGCAATTGCACGAGAATGCCGTCGATGGCGGGATCGGCGTTGAGCGACACCACCACGGCTTCGACTTCGGCCTGGGTGGCGTTGGCGGGCAGCCGGATTTCGACCGAATTCATGCCGGCTTCAATCGTCTGCTTGCCCTTGTTGCGGACGTAGATCTGGCTGGCGGCATCATCGCCGACGAGCACCACCGCGAGCCCCGGCACACGCCCGGCGGCTGCCGCGAATTCGGGCACTGCCGCCGCGATACGCGCGCGCAGCCCCTCGGCGAAGGCCTTGCCGTCGATAATCCTGGCGCTCATGCGGCGACCTCCGTTGCAGTGAGCGCTTGCAGCTTGCGCGACAGCGCCACCGGATCGCCGTCGATGCGCAGCAGCTTCACCCGCGCGGTTTCACCGCTGATGATTTCGATCATGCGCGGCTTGACGCCAAGCCATTTGGCGACGGTGGCTTCGACTGCGTCATTGGCTTCGCCGTCGACGGGGGCCGCCGATACGCGGACCACGAGGTGCTTCATTCCGGCCGCATCTTCGCGCAGGCCCTCGACGGCGTTGCGGCCACCGCGTGGGGACACCCGCACCGCGAGGCGGACTCCGCCCGCGATCATCGACCACGCCGTCATGGCGCTATCATCCGCACGGTCATGAGGGGATTCCGCACGCATTCATTGTTAGCCTATTCCCAAATCGCGTAAGATGGCTGGATAAAGTTTATTTTGAATCAGCCAAATAAATAGCCACAAAACCATCGGTGAGAGGTCAATCCCACCAAAATCTGGCAATACTTTTCGAATTGGGCGAAGTAATGGATTTACGATACGTTCTAGTACGTCCACTATTGTCTGCACAAAACGGTTGTGTGTGTTTACAACATTGAAGGCAATTAGCCACGAAATCACAGCATATGCTATGATTAGCAAAATCACCAATCCCAATACGTAGTAGATTATGAAATCTGATATTGCCAGAACGGTGTTCATGCATCACTCCAAATTGCTGGTTTCGGTCTAGCGGCTTGGCCGCAGCGGCGCAATCGCTTCACCATGGCGCTGGCGGCAGGTCGAGCCAAAGGGCTTGGCGCGGGGGCAGGGGTGATCACTGCACCCACTCAATTTTCTTTCGTCATCCCGGCGCAGGCCGGGACCCAGCTTCCATTTTAGACCGTTAAGGTAGAAAGCTGAATCCCGGCCTGCGCCGGGATGACGAGAGCTCTTTTTAATCGGGCGCAGGGGTCACTCCTGCCCGCCGGAGGCTCTTTCCTAAATCACTAGCCGGAACCGCGCGCCGCCCCCATCAGCCGCCTCGCAGGTCAGTGCGCCGTCGTGGGCGAGCGCAATCTGGCGCGCCAGGCTGAGGCCGACGCCGGTGCCTTCGGCCTTGGTCGAGAAGAACGGCAGGAAGATGTCCTGGCGCTGGTCTTCGGGGACGCCGGGGCCGTTGTCAGTGACATCGATGGCGACGCGGCCACCTTTGAGTGCGGTCGCTGCCAGCGTCACGGTGGGGGCGTCGCTGTGACCGGTGGCGGCCTCGGCGGCGTTGCGCAGCAGGTTGATCAGCACCTGCGCGATCAGGTCGGGGTCGGCGTCGAGGCTCAGCCCGTCCTGCACATCGACCGCCAGCGGCAGTGCCGGCCAGTCGCTGGCGAACAGCCGCGCCAGTTCGGCGAACATGGCGGCGAGTTCGACGCGGCGACGGCGCAGTTCAGGCGGGCGCGTCAGCTGGCGGTATGTGCGGACGAAATGCATGACGCCCTCGGCGCGGCGTGCGACGGTTTCGATTGCGGCGCGGGCGTCGGCGATCGCCGGGTCGCGGCCGGTGTCGGCGGCGGCGATGAGTGCGGCGGCGGTCGCCGACAGGCTGGTCACCGGCGTCATCGAGTTCATGATTTCATGCGTCAGCACGCGCACCAGATCGGTCTGGGCGGCCAGTTCGGCGCGGTCGAGTTCGTGCTGGATCGGCTGCACCGCGACGATGCGGACGGGGCCGCTGGCTTGGCGCACTTCGGCCATCGACAGCAGTGCAGCGGTCGGCGCGCCGGCGATGACCAGACGTGTGCTGCGCCGTTCGCCGGGGCGCAGCGCGCCGATATCGGCGGCAAACGCGGCGCCGTGTGCGGCAAGGTCGGCGATCCGCACTGTGGCGCCGCCGCCGAGCAGCCGCCGCGCTGCCTTGTTGAGCAATTGCACGCGGTCGTCGGCGTCGATGCTGAGCAGCGGGCTCGGGACATCGTCGATCAGCGCCGCGAGGAAGCGGTTTTCGTCCTGCGTCGCGCTGCGTTCATCGCGCAGTCGCACGACAGCGGCGTTGAGGCTGGCGCCGAGCAGGTCGAAGCCGCCGCCCTGCGGCCCGGCGTCGAAACCCTGGCTGAAATCGCCGTGGCTCACCGATTCGACGAAGCGCGCGACGATGATGTTGGTGCGGCGCAGGAAGCCCCAGAGTTCGGCGAGCGCGGCGAGCGTCGCCAGTCCGGCCAACAAGGTTGTCGCGTAAAGACCGGGGCGGGTGATCGCCCAGGCCAAAGCGCTGCCCGCGACGAGCAGCACGATGATGCGCGCCAGCAAGCCCACATCGAAGCGGCGGCCCAAGGCTGAACCGCTCATAACCCGTGCTTTTCCATGCGGCGGTACAGCGAGCCGCGCGTCAGCCCGAGTTCGGCGGCGGCGGTCGAGATGTTGTAGGCGTGCTTGGCGAGCGCGCGTTCGATGATGCGGCGCTCGGAGCGTTCGAGGTTCATGTCGGTGTCGGGCGCTGCGACCGCGACCGTGGGCGTCGTGCGCGGCAGCGGGAAGTCCTCGGGCACGAACGCACTGCCTGTTGCGAGGATGACGGCGCGCTCGGCGGCGTGGCGCAGCGCGCGGACGTTGCCGGGCCAGCTGTAGTCGGCGAGTTGCGCCGCAAGGTCGGCGGGCAGCGCCGGCAGTGGCTTGCCGTACTTGCGCGCATAGTGCGCGAGATAGTGTCCCAGCAGCAGCGCGATATCGGCACGGCGTTCGCGCAGCGGCGGCAGCGTGATCTCGACAGTGTTGAGCCGGAATAGCAGGTCGGGGCGGAAGCGGCGTTCGTCGGCCAGCGCGGCGGGCGCGAGGTTGGTCGCGGCGATGACGCGGACGTCGATGCCGATCTTGCGGTTGCTGCCGATCGGCTGGACCTGCCGTTGTTCGAGCGCGGTGAGCAGCTTGGGTTGCAGGTGCAGCGGCAGATTGCCGATTTCGTCGAGGAACAGCGTGCCGCCGTCGGCCGCCTGGAAACGTCCGATGCGGTCGGCACGCGCGTCGGTGAATGCGCCTTTGACATGGCCGAACAGTTCCGAATCGAACAGGCTTTCGGCGACCGCGCCGAGGTCGACCGAGACGAACGGCCCGGCGGCGCGGCGCGAGCGCGCGTGGATTTCGCGCGCCACCAGCTCCTTGCCGGTGCCGTTTTCGCCGAGCACCAGCACATTGGCATCGGTCGGCGCGACGCGGTCGATCAGCGCCGAAATGCCCGCCATCGCTGCAGAATTGCCGAGTAGCGGGCTTTCGGGGCGCGCCGCGGTGCTGCTGATTTCAGCGACCTTCTGGCGCGCGACATTGGCGTCGCGGCGGCTGGCGCGCAGCGCGGCGGCGGTCTGCACCGTCGCCAGCAGCCGGGCATTGTCCCACGGCTTTGTCACGAAATCGGTGGCGCCGCGCTTCATCGCCTCGACGGCGATATTGACCCCGGCATAGGCGGTCATGATGACGACGACGGCATCGGGGTCGAGGCTGCGGATGGTCTCAAGCGCCTTGAAGCCCTCGGCGCCGCTGCTTTGGCCGCGTGCGAAATTCATGTCGAGCAGGATGACATCGGGGTCATGCGCCGCCAGCAGGCCGGGCAGTGCGCCGGGGTCGTGCGCCACCACCACCTCGGCGAACAGCGGCCGCAGCAACAGCCGCGCCGACAGCGCGACATCGGCGTCATCGTCAACGATCAGCGCAGTGCCGAAATTCGCCAATTGCGTTCCTCCACTGTCCGGATTCGTACAGTCTCTGTCCGGAAATGAACAGTGGGCTGCGGCGACGCAGCGCGGGTATTTACGAAAATGCCGCAAATTCAACGCGATGAAACTTGGCACGATCCCTGCATTGCCATTGGCATGGCCGCGCTCCCCTCGGCCCGACTTGAAAGGATCGACCGATGCTCACCACGCTCCCCCGCACGCTGCTCAGCGCCATGCTCGCGGTCACCGCGACGCTCGTCATCGTCGCCAGCAGCGCCGCGCCGCTGCACGCCGCCCCGGTTGCCCACACCGTCGCAGTCCCGCGGTGATGGTGCTTGTCGGCGGGCGCGTGCCCCCTTCGCGCGCCCGCCGGCCATTTTGATGCGAGATCCGTCGATGACCGTTGTCAGCCTCAGCCAGCCCGTTCCGCCCCCCAAGCCCGGTGCGGCAATGGACACGCCGATCGCGCGCAAGCGCCTGCCGCTGCGCACGCGGCTGATCGCCGCCGGTGCGGCACTGCTGGTGCTCGGCGCCGCTGCGACGTGGATGATCGCCGGCAGCGCCGGCTCGCAGACCATCGACGCCACCAACGTCACCGTTTCGACCGTCACGCGCGGCACCTTCGATGACTTCGTGCCGCTGCGCGCCCGCGTCACGCCGCTGGTCACCGTCTATCTCGATGCCGTCGAAGGTGGCCGCATCGACCGCGTGCTGGTCGAGGACGGCGCGAGCGTGGTCGCGGGCCAGCCGCTCGCGGTGCTGTCGAACGCGACCTTGCAGCTCGATGTCATCGCGCGCGAGGCCGACGTCAGCCAGCAGCTCAACAATATGCGCTCGCAGGAACTCGAACTCCAGCGCAGCCGCCTCGAAAACCGCCGCAACCTCGCCGAAATCGACTGGCAGTCGCGCAAGAGCGCACGGCAGCTCGAGCGCGACACGACGCTGGCCGCCGGTGGCTGGGTGTCGGGCAAGGCGCTCAAGGACAGCCAGGACGAGGCGAAATACCTCCAGCAGCGCCGCGCCATCACCGCCGAGACACTGGCCACCGAAGAACGCCTGCAGGCGAGCCAGATGGCGCAACTGCGCACTTCGGCGACGCAGCTCACCACCAACCTCGCGCTCGCCCGCGCCAGCCTCGACGCGCTGACCATCCGCGCGCCGGTCGGTGGCTCGCTCAGCGGCTTCAACCCGCAAGTCGGCCAAAGCCTCAACCGCGGCGAACGGCTCGGCCAGGTCGATAGCGCCGGGCGCAACAAGCTGGTCGCCGACATCGACGAATTCTACCTCGGCCGCGTCCGCACCGGCCAGACCGCCAAGCTCGAAACCGGCGGCAAGGCCTATGCACTGACGGTGGCCAAAATCTATCCGCAGGTGAAGGGCGGCACCTTCACCGCCGACCTGACCTTCGACGGCCCCGAACCGGCGGCGCTACAACGCGGCCAGACGCTGCAGCCGCGCCTGACGCTCGGCGATCCGGCGCCGGCGCTGCTCATCCCCAACGGTGCCTTCTACACCGACAGCGGCGGCAACTTCGTCTTCGTCGTCGCCAAGAACGGCAAGTCGGCCGAAAAGCGCCCCGTGCGCCTCGGTCGCCGCAACCCCGAAACCATCGAAGTCATCGGCGGGCTCGCCCCCGGCGACCGCGTCATCACCTCGGCCTACACCGGCTTTGCCGACAAGGACCGCCTCAAACTCGCCAGAAACTAAACACCGCGACTAATTGGAGAAACCCATGCTCAAGCTGTCATCGCTCCGCAAAGCCTATCGCACCGAGTCGGTCGAGACCACCGCGCTCGACAATATCGACCTGCAGATCGATGCCGGCGAGTTCGTCGCCATCATGGGGCCGTCGGGCTGCGGCAAGTCGACCCTGCTCAACATCATCGGGCTGCTCGACCGGCCGACTGCGGGCAATTACAGCCTCGAAGGCCGTGAAGTCGCGCGGCTGACCGAGAACGAACTGACCGACATCCGCAAGCGCCGCATCGGCTTCATCTTCCAGAACTTCAACCTCATCGACGAGCTGTCGGTGCGCGAGAATGTCGAACTGGCGCTGCTCTATCACGGCATCAGTGCCAGCGAGCGCAAGTCCCGCGTCGATGCGGTGCTCGACAAGGTCGGCATCGCGCACCGCGCCGGGCACCGCCCGAGCCAATTGTCGGGTGGCCAGCAGCAGCGCGTCGCCGTCGCCCGCGCGGTGGTCGCG
>CALMPZ010000448.1 GCA_937871645.1 uncultured Polymorphobacter sp. | reverse complement strand
AAGATCGAGCAGGCTGCCGGCACCGGGTGTCCAGCGCGCTTCCTTGGCCGAAGTGGCAAACGCCACCGGCACGGGCACACTCGAAGGCTGCGCGGCCGGTTCAGCCCCCGCATCGGTGCGCCGGCGCAGCGATGCCGGGCCAAAGGCTTCGGCGTGGATGCGATGGTCGGCGATGTTGAGGTCGCGCAGGCCGTCGTAAAGCGATTGCATGAACGGCGGCGGACCGCACAGGTAGAAGTCATGGTCGTCAAAGCCGAGCACCTGGCGCAGCAACGCCATGTCGACGCGCCCGGCGGCATCATAGTCGACGCTGGCAACCGCGCCGTCATCCACCTCGTCGAGCGTGCGCACAAGCCGCACCTTGCCATCGGCGCGCGCCACGAGTTCGGCGATTTCGGCATCGAAGCCGCGTTCGCCGCGGGTGCGTGCCGCCTGGATCATCACCGTCGGCCGCACGCGCCGCGTGCGCAGTCCTTCGTAAACGATGTGCCGCAGCATCGCGAGCATCGGCGTCACTCCGACTCCGGCGCCGATCAGTACGGCCGGGCGGCGTTCGGCAGCGTCGATGGTGAACTCGCCCGCCGGGGCGCGCACTTCGATGATGTCGCCAATGCCGACATGGTCGTGAAGGTGGGCCGAGGCGAGTCCCTGGCGCCGGACGCTGATCCGGTAACCGGGATCGGAGGGGGCGGTTGACAGCGTGTAGGTGCGGAGCACCGGCTTGGCTTGTCCGGCGATGGACAGGCGGATGGGCAGATGCTGGCCGGCGCGGTGGGGCGTCATGCCCGCACCGTCGGCGGGTTCGAGGTGGAAGGAGCGAATGACCGCACTTTCATCGACGATGCGCGCCACCCGGAACGGCCGCCATTGCGTCGCGAGCGCTTGTGCCTGCAACCGCGCGCCCGCATCTTCCCATGATCCGGTCATCAGCGAATTGGCCGACCAGTCGCGGAACCTCCAGCGCAGCGGCAAGGCGGCGGGACGGCGCACGACGAGGCGCGGCCGGAACCGCCACAGCCGCTCGGCACCCTGGAATGCAGCGATTTCCGGTGAGTCGAGGATGACTTCGGCGTCACCGATCATCTGCAGCATGTCGCCGCTGGCAAAATCGACGAAGGTCAGTCCGGCGCGCGGATTGAGCAGGAAATTGCCCAGCGTGTTGAAATGCAGGTTGCCGGCAAAATCGGGGATGGTCAGCGCGCCATCGGCATCGATGCGCACGAAGCCCGCCTTGCCGCCGCGATGCGAGGCATCGACCTGGCGGTGACCGGCATCATCATCGACATAGGAGGCGACGAAGAATGTATCGGCTGCCGCAATCATGGCGCGCGCGGCGACGTCGAGATGGTCCTTGCGGTCGGCCGCAGCAGGCGCTGCCACATCTGCGTCCACCACCTGCCAGTCACGCAGCTGGATATACTGCGGGCAGTTGCCGAAGCTGTGTTCGACAATGACCGCGAAGCCGCTATCGCCGCTGCGGCGCACCGTGCCGTTCATGCGGTTGCGCCGGCGGCTGTGCAACTCGATGCCGAGCAGGCCGATGGCATCACCGTCATTCATGCCGGCAGCGGCCGGATCGCCGGCATCGCGTGCCACTGCCAGCGCCAGCGTGCGCGGATCGGGGGACGTGGCAAAACCCGGTGCGCCAGCCAGCAGCGTGGCCCAGACATGGCCATGGGCATCGACCGCGCCGGCGACGATGAACGGCAATTGCGCATAAAAGTCGCGATGCTGGTCGGGCATATGATCGCGAATGACCTTGGGGCCGACGATGGCCATGCGATCGGCGACACCGACCGAGCGCTGCAACGTGACTTCGCCGCTGTGCCAACGCGAGGCCGGTTCGATGGTGGTCAGGCTGGTCATCGGTCGTGCCTTTCAAACGGGTAGCGGATCCCGGACCGGCGCTACCGGCCCGGGATGCACGGTTCAGGCGGCGGCGGCGAGGCCGACGGGCGTATTCACGAACGCGACAAAGCCCGGCAGTGCTTCGATGCGCTTGAGCCAGGCGTTGACCGCCGGATAGGCATCGAGGCTGACATTGCCCTCAGGCGCCCGCGCGATATAGCTGTAGAGCGCGACATCCGCGATGGTCGGGCGATCGGCGGCGATCCAGTCGCGGCTGGCCAGCTCGGCATCGAGGATCTTCAGGATGCCATGCGCGCGGGCGATGACCTCGTCGGCGTTGAAGCCGGCACCGAACACGGTAATCAGCCGCGCCGCTGCCGGACCGAAGGCGATCTGCCCGGCGGCGACCGAAAGCCAGCGCTGGATTGCAGCGCCGCCGACGGCATCCGATGGCAACCAGTCGGTCCGGCCGAACTTCTTGGCGAGATAGATGAGGATGGCGTTGGCATCGGCGATGACCACACCATCATCTTCAAGAACCGGCACCTGGCCGAAGCGGTTGAGCGCGAGGAACGCCGGTGCCTTGTGGGCACCCTTCGACAGATCGACTTCGACCAGTTCGAAATCGGCGCCGATGAGCGACAGGAACAGCCGGGCGCGGTGGGCATGGCCGGAAAGCGGGTGATAGTATAGTTTCATGGCGTTACTCCTTGGGGCAAATGTGCGGCAGAGGGGCCTGCCGAACGCGTTGAAGATTGCTGGGAAAGCCGCGGCGGCAGAAGCCTCGTCCGGAGCAAGTCACTATTCCGGATTCTGGAACGACCGGCCGCTCAGCCCGAGAATGCCGTTGATGGCCAACGCCAAGAGCGGCGGGATGGCCGTCGAAACCGAGCCGCCGGCGGCAGCGGTGACAATGATCGTCTGGATCTCCAGCGCCAGGCGCCAAAGCCGGCCTGACGCCGCAGCGGCAAGATCGAGATGCAGGTGGTGAGCGAGGGCGTGGATCATGGCCCCGTTCTAAATTCTTGTGCCAATCTGCAGAATTGCGATAATCTGAAATGGATTATTTCGTTGGGGGGAATGAGCAATGTCGCGATTGCACGCCATGCAGGTGTTTGTCCGCGTGGCCGAAACCGGTGGGTTCGCCGAGGCCGCGCGGCAACTCAACATGAGCCCGCCCGCCGTCACCCGCGCGGTGGCCGCGCTGGAGGACATCATCGGCACCAGGCTGCTGACCCGCACCACGCGCACGGTCAAGCTGACCGAGCCCGGCGCGCGCTATTTCGAGGATTGCCGCCGCATCCTGTCGGACATTGCCGAGGCCGAGGCGGCGGCGGCGGGGTCATATACCACGCCGACCGGCACGCTCAGCGTCACCGCCTCGGTGCTGTTCGGCAACAATTACATATTGCCGATCCTCACCGAATTCCTCGATGCCAACCCCATGGTCAGCGGCCGCGCGGTGTTCGTCGACCGCGTCGTCAACATCGTCGATGAGGGCATCGACGTGTCGATCCGCATCGGCCATCTGCCCGATTCAAGCTACAGCGCGGTCCGTGTCGGTACCGTGCGCCGCGTCGTCTGCGGCGCGCCGGCCTATTTCGAGCGCCACGGCGTACCGCAGCACCCGTCCGATCTGACCCGGCATCGCATCATCGGTTCGACAGGCTCATGGTCGTCGCTCGACTGGCGCTTCGGCAAGGACGAGAAAATCGGCGTGACCGTGACGCCGCAGCTTTCGTGCAGCACCTATGAAGCGATCGTCGCCGCCGCAGTCCAGGGCTGGGGGCTGGCGCGGCCGCTGTCGTACCAGATCAGCGCGGCGCTCGAATCAGGGGCGCTGCAGACGATCCTGTCCGAATATGAACTGGAACCGCTGCCGGTCCATGTCGTCCACCCCGAAGGCCGCCGCGCCTCGGCCAAGGTGCGGGCCTTTGTCGACCTGGCCGTCGAACGCCTGCGCGCCGATCGCCACATCAACTGAGCCGCGGTTCAGCGGCGGCGGAAGAACTGGTAGTCGAGCGAGATTTTACCGGGCCCGCCGGTGGCGATCGCCAGCGCCAGCGCGAACCAGCCAAGATGGGTGGCAAGGAACGCATCCGGGTAGACAAAGATCTGGATGACCAGCGTCATGCCGAACAGCGCCAGCGCCGAAAGCCGGGTGGCAAGCCCCAGCACCAGCAGGATCGGGAACAGATGCTCGGCGTAGGTGCCAAGCTGGGCTGCCAGGTGCGGCGATACCAGCGGCAGCCGATACTCCTCCTCGAAAAGGAAATAGGTGCTTTCGGAGATGGTCAGCAGCCCTTCGACCTTGGTCCGGCCCGATGACCAGAAAATGCCGGCGAGGCCGAAGCGCAGCACCAGCTGGACGAGGCTCGGCGGCACCTTGGCAAGCAGATCAATCGAGTCGCGCAGGCGCGCAGCGACAGTGGCGGTATCAGTCATGGCAGTGTTCCTTCGACGTTCGAGGCAGGGGGAATTGCAGTGACCAGTGCGCCCGCCTGCATGAGCTGGACGCAGCGCAGCAGTGCCGTGCCGGCGGCCGCTGGCGTCGGCTGGTCGAGCAGCGCAGCTTCAAGGCTTTCGGCCGCAAGCAGCGCCGACAGCAACACGCGTGTGTCAGCATCGACCGGCGTGTGCGCCACAGCATCGCCCGACCGGTAGACGAGCGCGGTTTCGGGTTGCCAGTCTTCGACCGGGACCGCCGTTGTGGGCTGGTTGGCGTGCCAGATGCCCAGCACCGGGTGATCGGAGGCGATCAGCGTTGCCGACGGGTGCAGCACGATCCGCTGCGGCAGTATTGCCGCAAAGTCGTGCGTATCGGCCAGCGCCGGCACGGCATGGTCGGCGGCATGCCAGGCCCGGACCCGCGCGTATTCGAGCCCTGCGACATCGGCCAGAAAGGGCAAGCCTTCCGCGGGCTCGAACGCCGCGATGAAATCGCCAAGCTCGGCACCGTATTCGGCCAGCACCGGCGAGCGCGGCGGCGCCTGAAAGATGAAGCGCGCCGCCATCGCCGCAAAGAATTCGTCGCCGACCAGGCGCTGGACGACGGGGAAGGTCTTTGCGAGCGCCGCGACAAGGCCGGCGACATGGTTGCGCTGGTAGACGGTGAAGCGGCCGCCGGCGCCGCTGACGAACAGCGGTTGCACGCCGTCGGGTGTCCGCACGGCGATCGAGAAGGATTTTTGTGGCATCATGGCCTGGCCTCCCGGGCGTGGCGGGACAGGATGGCCGCAGCACGCGCCACCTCGGCGGCGGCGGCGGCAAAGGGCGGAATGTCGTTGTCGCGCTCGATCAGCGTCGGCAGCGGGCCGGCGCGGGCGATGACATCGGCGTAGAGCGACCAGACCAGCTCCGCGATGGCGGCGCCATGGCTGTCGATCAGCAGCGGCTGGCCGGCGGCGTCGGTGGCTTCCGCATGGCCGGCGAGGTGGATCTCGCCGACAAGGCCAAGCGGAAAGCGCTGCAGGTAATCATCGACATTCCAGTCGTGATTGACCGACGAGACCAGCGCATTGTTGATGTCGAGCAACAGCCCGCAGCCAGTGCGCCGCGCGATCTCGGCAAGAAAATCGACTTCGTCCCAGGTGCTCGACGCATGGGTGACATAGGTCGACGGGTTTTCGAGCAGCAATCGCATGCCCAGCGCCGATTGCGCGGCATCGACATGATCGGCGACGCGCCACAGCGTAGCCGCATCATAGGCGATCGGCAGCAGGTCGTTGAAATAGATGCCGTCGTGGCTGGACCAGGCCAGATGCTCCGAAAAGCTTGCCGGTGCGACACGGTCGATGATCCGGCGCAGGCGTTGCAGATGCGCGCGGTCCAGTTCGGCCTCGCCACCCAGCGATAGCGCCACGCCGTGCAGCGAGATGGGATATTGGTTCGCCAGCGTGTCGAGCAGCGCCAGATTCGGGCCGCCGGCGCTCATGAAATTCTCGGCATGGATCTCGATGAAGCCGAGTTGGCCTGCACCGGCGAGCACCTCGTCGAGATGTTCGCGGTGCAGGCCCAACCCCGCTGACGGCGGCAGGCCCCGCCTCGCCGCAGGGGGCAACGGCGATTGAAGGGCGGCGGCCGTCATCGGATCAGCGCTGCTTGGCGGCGGTATAGGCCGCAAGCTGGCCGTGGCCGGTCGGCGACGACTTTGACGCCACGGTGGTGCAGGTGCCGGCCGGAACCAGTTTCCAGGCGTTACCCTGATAATCGACCTTGGAGGTGCCGGCGCACGACGTGCCGGGGCCGGCGGCGCAATCATTATGGCCGGCGAGCGAGATGCCGAAGCATTTCTCGCGTGCCGGCTTGTCGGCGGCTGCGGCGCCGGTGGCGAGGCCGGTCAACGCCGTGGCAAGTGCGCCGGCCAGAAAGGCGGAACGGGTGATATCCATGGGAGGATCCCTTTTTCTTGGAGGGGGAATGGCGGCCGACGGGGGAGGCGCCGGCCGCCGGACCGGTTTAGTTCAACGATTCAGGGGTCTTGTCCTTGATCGTCGGCCAGTTTTCATTGGCCTTGGTCAGATTGCCCGGGATGTCGCGCTGCCAGGCGACCGAAACGTCCTTGTTGACGTTGAGGTACAGCTTGCCATCGACGATCTTCCAGACCTGCGGGTCGCCATCGAGCTTCTTGTCAAGCGCGACGCCCATGGCGCAGAAACCGCCATAGGCCGGCGCATAGGCCGCGGGATTGGCCTGGAACGCCTTCAGGTTCTCGGCGCTCGCGAACTGGTAGCTGGCGCCTTCGTAGCTGGTGGTAAAGCGCGGGCTGCCCTGCTGGGGCTTGCCGGCCTTGAAATAGGCGACGGCGTCATAGCCGTGCAACGCAATGCCGGCGGTGTCGGTGTTCACCGCCGCGGTCGAATTCGGCACGACGGCAAAGGCCGGGGAGGTGACGGCGCTGGCGGTGCCAAGGGTGAGGCCGATGGCGGCAAGTGCGGTAAGGATGGTACGGGTGTTCATGGCAAGGTCTCCAATGATTTTGCCGAACCATCATTGCGATGGACGGCGTGGACGGGGTGGTCGGTTGCGCACCGGCTCACCCGGCACCCCATCTAGCTAGGGCATCGCGCCGTCCGGATTAATGACCAAAGAGCGAAATGGATTGTTCCAGTTGTTGGAACAGAGGTCGGCTGGCGGTGGCGTAATCTATTCCGGAAAATGGAACAGTATCTTCCGAAATTGTCGGATTATCATTTCGAATGGGAATCTTCATTTGAGCGGCATCCGGATTGTCCGGACCAACCAAAGGAGACCACCCATGAAATCGTTCATCTTCAGCGCCGCACTGGCGCTTGCTGTTGCCGCTCCCGGCATCAACGCTGCAGCTACCGCCGCCAGCTTCGACGGCCCGTTCGTCGGGGTGACTGCAGGCTTTAACAATGACAAGGTCGGGCCTGGCCTTGAAGGCGCTGCGCCGCTGAACCGCAGCATCGATCAGGATTCAGCCGTGTTCGGCATTTTCGCCGGCTATGACAAGCTTGTCGCACCGCGCGTGGTCATTGGTGCCGAAGCGTCGTTCACGATCGGCGCCGATGACAAGCTTGAAGGCAATCGCGGTGCTGCCGCCGTGACCATTGACCCTGAACATGCCTTCGACATCTCGGCCCGCGCCGGTTACCTGGTCACCGAAAAGGCGTTGCTCTACGTTCGCGGCGGCTATGCCAACATTCGCGCCCGGACCAGCGTCGGCAACATCGAGGTCGCGTCCGAAAACCTCGACGGCTGGCTGGCCGGTGGCGGCGTCGAATATGCCATCACCGATCACATCAACGCGCGGCTCGAATACCGCTACATCGACGCCGGCAGCAACGGCAGCAGCTATGAGCGCCAGCAAGTGCTGGTCGGCGCATCGTACCGCTTCTGACCGGCAGCGAACTGTCGTCCCGCGACGCGCCGGCGACTGCCCTGCCATCACATGACAACCGCCTTCTCGCACGCGCGACGAGGCTCAATTTTCCGGGTACGAGTTTCAGGTCGGGTTGCGCCCTGCCTGCATCTCGGCCCGGAAAACCATTCGCATTCTGACCGTCGCCATCACAGCGAACGAAACAGTCTCGCTGCCAGTCGTGGCCGGCTGTTGCGCCAGGGGCCCTGCCGCACTGGCGCCAAGTCTCCAGTTGGCACCAGTCGCGCGATAGCGCGTGGTCGACCCGCAATTCACCAAGCGATTTCGGTGCCAAGCTTGTGTGTGCTGAATATCCTATCCGCACGCTTGTCCGCAAGCCGGCGCGGCTGAACGCGACATGCCTGGGGACGGCAATACGTGCGCTTGCTCGCCACCAATCTGCAGCTGAGGGCTGCGGAGCCATTCGTCGGCAAATTGCAAAATGGAGCCGTAAGCTGTCATTGTGCCACCGGCCCCATCGCGGTCATTCAGCTGAGCATATGTGGTGACCGGTAGCCACCTGAGTTGCGTCAGCTGCACCGCGTATCCAGATATCGGCGCACCCTATACAGAGCGCGGGTGTCACCGGCGGTCATGCGTTCGATGACACTGCGTCCAGTGAACGGTGCGACGTGGTTCAGAAGGCGCATTCACGCGTCGGCGGGCTCGGTTTGCTGCAGGATGCCGTTTTGTGCCGGCGCGCCAAGCGCCCCGGCTGCCAGCAGCGCGGAGGCCGTGCCGACGACGCCTGTTCGCATAAAATCTACTTCGCGCCTGCCGCGCAATCGAGCCGGTCAGTCGACGTCAAGGCTCGGTGTCGGGATGGGTCGTTTGATCCCAAATTGGCTACGTTCAGCCAGATTGATGTGCGGCGCAAGGCAGGACATTTGCTCTGGTGCAGCTCTGTCGGGCGTTGAAGGACCCGGCGGCATGATGCCCCTGAAGGCGGCCTGTCCGCGCTTGATCACCGCATCGCCATCATTTTCGGCCGACCGTGTCGGCACCACGCTATCCATGCGCGGTTTCAGGGCAGCGGCATGGCACTGAACCTCTATGTCATACGACCTTCCACGCCCGGTCTGACGACCAATGCGGACGGGTCATTCAGGCGTTCAGCCAGTCGAACATCATGGTACGCTGCCTTCCGGGCAGTTTACCCAACCCTTGATCTGACCAGACACGCATTCGCCAGTCCGAACGTCAAAGCGGTAGCCATGCCAGGGGCAGGTTATCATACCCTGGCCATCCGGTTCGCAGGTTAGCGGCAACCCTTGATGCGGGCAGAACAGCGGCACGGCGAAGACGGTGCCGTCTGCGAGCGTCACCTGCCGCCGCGCCTTGTGGAGCTTGGCGCCTTCCCGGAGTGCGCGGGTTCGGTGGATCATCTTGGGCTCGTCCTCGTCGATCAACTGCGTCCACATGGCGATGTAGAATGCGCCTGCCGCCGTTTGGTCGAGGCCCGGCCGGCCGGGCACGAAGAAGCGCAGATGCATGGTGCAGCGTTCGCCTTTGCCGGGTGCAATCCGGCACACGGTGCGGCCGTTTTCGCTGCCATCGGCGTCAAACGTCGCGTTGGTATAGCCCAGTCGGTCTTCGTCAAGCACTACTGTCATCCGCATCGCCTGCCCGTCGCGCAGCAGGACATCGGCATCCCAGCCCTGGCGGTCGGCATGGTTGAGCGTGATGCTTTCAAAGGCAAAGGCGTGGACATGGGGCAGATGCTCCCAGTCCAGCTCGTCCTCGATGGCGCGGGCCGCCGTCGCGCCGACTTCGCGCAGCAGTTCACCAACCTCGATCATCATCGCTGCTGCCTCGCAATCACCTTGATTTCCGCGCGTGCGCCGGGGCGAACGAAGCCCGAGACACCGATCCACGTCGATGCCGGATAGGGTGCCTGCACGAACGCATCCTTGACCTTGGCCATCGCCGCAGCATTGGCAGGCAGATCGACCATATAGATTGTCGTATCGATGATATCGCCGTAGCCGGCGCTTGCTTCAGCCAGGATCGCGCCGATCTTCTCCCACGCGTCACGGAACTCGGCCTCTGCCGTGTCGCCCTGGCCGATCACGCCCGAACAGAAGATCAGCCCGGCCTCACGCACGGCGGGCGCATAGTGGAAGGCGTCATACGCCTTGCGCAGCGCGTCGGGCACGATGACATCGATGTTCATGGGTTGCTCCTGCGGTTGAGATAGGCATCGGCCAGTTCGATCAGCCGGTCGCGCCCAAAGCTTGGATCATGGCCAGCATGGACGATGCGCGCCGGCAGATCGCGCAGCCGTTCCATCGAGCGGATATAGGCGGGAATGTCCGAGCCCGGAATCTGGTCGAGCAGAGCGCCGTCATAGATCGCATCGCCCGAAAACAGCGTCCCGCTCGCTGCCTCCCACAAGGCGATGCTGCCGGGCGAATGGCCAGGCAGATGCAGCACTTCGAACGCGCGGTTGCCCAGATCGACAAAATCGCCTTCGCCAATGAGGCGCGCAGCCTGGGCCGCTTCCATGACATGGGTCGCAGGGTCGAACCCGGCGTGCGGGATCGCGGTCAGCAGCCCGCCCGAAATGTCGTAGCCAATCGCTGCGAACCAGGCGAGATCAACGGGCGAATAGGCCGACAGCTCGAGCGGCAGGTGATTGCTGGCGTCGGCCAGCGCCTGCGCCTCGGCGGCGTGGACGCAGCACGTGCGAAATTCATGGGCGCCGCCCGCATGGTCCATGTGGCAATGGGTGAGGACGACGGTCAGCGGCTTGCCGAACAGGTCGGCGGCGGCCGCTGCAAGGCTCGCCACGCCGAGCCCGGTATCGACCAGGAGATCATGCTCGCGCCCGGCGACGTGCCAGATGTTGCAGCGCAGAAGCGGATGGACATGCGGCTCCCACAGCAGTGTGATGCCATCGTTCAGCGCCTTGCGCTCGAACCAGTGGCCCGCAATCGGCAGCGCGCTCATGCTTCGACCGCGCCAACAAAATCGAACCGCACCAGCACCCGCGCGGCGGCGGCGATGATTGCGTCGATATCCGCTTCGCTATGAGCAAACGACAGAAAGAAGTCGTTTGATCCGGGGATGGTCAGCACGCCCTCGGTCAGCAGCGCGAGGTGAAAGAGATTGAGCTGCCTGCGATTGGTCACGCTTGCCCGGTCATAATCCGGTGCGCCATCGATCAGGAAGATGCGGACGATCGGACCCAGCGTGTTGGCATGCAGCGCCAGTCCGTGCGTGGCAAAGATCGCCACCAGCCCATCGCCCAGCCGCCGGGCGAGCGCCGCAATCTGGTCATAACCGCCATCGGCCTGTCGCTGCGCATAGTCGCGCATCGCCGCCTGCGCACAGAGCTGGGCAACGGTCGAGTCATTGCCGGTGCCGCTCTGAAAGGCGAAAGGGCCTTTGGTGCGGCCGGAGGGGTCGGCCACGCCCATCACATCGGCGCGGCCCGTGACCGCGCCGAGCTTTTCGCCGGCAGAGAAAGCCTTGCCGAAGATGGCGAGATCGGCTGTCACCCCGAAATGCTGCTGCGCGCCGCCCGCCGCGAGCCGGAAACCTGCGATGACTTCGTCGAAGATCAGCAGTGCGCCAGCCTTGGCCGTCACGTCGCGCACGACATGGTGAAAGCTGCCATCGCCGACCCACAGTCCGCCATGGTGCATCGATGGGTCCATCAGCACGGCAGCGACATCTCCACCTGCCAGCGCGGCGTGGAGAGCATCCACATCGCCAAAGCGCAGCATCACGATGTCTTCTACCGCACCCGGCGGAATGCCGGCGCCCAGCACATTGGCCCGGCCGTCCAGTCCGACCAGCATCTGGTCTTCCATGCCGTGATAGGTGCCCAGAAACTTGACGATCCTGGCCCGTCCGGTGAACGCGCGGGCGAAGCGCAACGCGGACATGACGGCTTCGGTGCCGCTGTTGAGAAACCGCACCCGCTCTGCCCCCGGCACCAGCCCCTGCAGCATCTCGGCGGTCTCGGTGCTGTGCCGGGGGTTCAGGATCAGAGATCCGCGGGCGGCCCCTTCTGAGATGGCGTTCATCAATGCCGGCGCGCGGTGTCCCAGCAGCAGACACGCACCGCACAGGAAACAGTCGATATAGTCATGCCCGTCAATGTCGGTCACTTGCGCGCCGCGCCCGCCCTCGAAATAGGCGGGGTAAGGCGGGAAGAAGCGAACCGTGCCGGAGACACCACCGACCAGCGCGGCCTGCGCCCGTTCGTGCCAGACCGCCGAATGCGGGGTACGTTCGCGCCATGCGGTATGGATTGCGCTTTCAAGCGATTGCAATGCGCTCATGCCGGGACGCCAGCGCGAGAATGCGGGGCATCGAAGCGGGCTATGGCATCCGCCAGCCTTCCACCCAGCCGCAAGGCTTGCGCCGGGTCAGCCGCAAACACGCCTTGAATGGCCAACCCCTCGGCCAGACCGACCAAAGTCTCGGCCAGCGCCGACGGGTCTTGCCGCGCAAAATGCCCATCGGCCTGAAGATTTTCGACCACATCGGCGACTTCGTGCCGCCACCAGTCGTAATAGCTGGCGAGTTCGGTCGCGAGCCTGGAGTCATTCATCCCTTCGGCGGCGAAATGGTAGAAAATCCGGCATGAAGCCGCACGTTCGGCATCCAGCGGCATCCCGGCTTCGAGTATCGCGATCAGTCGCGCCATCCCGCTCTGCCCTTCGGCGACATCGGCCATGGCCCGCGCGACATGGTTCATCGCCTCGCGCAGCGCGCCGAGCAGCAACGCCTGCTTGTCACCGACATAATGCGCGATCACACCGGTCGAGCAGCCCGCCTCCCGGGCGACCGAGCGCAAGTCCGCGCCCCTGACCCCGTCGCGGGCGATCACCCGCAGGACGGCAGCGGCGATATGCGCGCGGCGTTCATCATGATTGACGATTTTCGGCATTGTCAGCCCTCCCCATACTGGCCACGGGCCGCCATGCCGGTGAGGTCGGACAGCGGCGGCTCCAGCACCTTGTGGACGATATTGTCGGCCGATCCCCAGAACACCGATTTGGCGTGGCTGTAATTGAGGAAGCCCTGTTTCGCCGAATGGCAGCCCTGCCCGCTGTTCCCCAGCCCGCCAAAGGGCAGCGCCACATGCCCGCCCTGAAGCCCGAAATTATTGACCGCGGCGCCGCCGCTGCGCACTTCGCGGACGAAGCGCCGGGCGAGCGCCGTGTCCTGCGTGGCGATATAGGCGCCCAGCGGGGTTTCCCCGGCGTTGATCCAGGCAAAGGCGCTGTCGACATCATCATAGGGCACCACCGGAATGACGGGGCCGAACACCTCCTCGGTCATGCAGCCGAGATCGGCGGGCGGATCGACAACCAGAGTCAGCGGGAAATGCCGCCGCGCCGGATCGGGCACATCGCGGTTCAAGCCCTCGACACGGACACCGCAGGCGCGGGCTTCCGCGACATAACCCGACAGTCGTTCGAAGTGCGCGGCATTGATGATGCCGATGCATTGGTCGGTGCCGACATAGGCCGGATACGCTTGTTGCCAGACAGATTTTGCGAGTGCGATCCAATCCTCCAGCTGCCCGCTTGGCACCAGCACGTGGTCGGGCGCGGTACAGACCTGACCTGACTTGAGCGTGCGGAAGGACAGGAACAGCCGGACCTGGTCCTCGGTCACGCTATCGGGCGCGAACAGTGCCGGGTTCTTGCCGCCGAGTTCGAGCGTGACCGGCACCATGTTGCGCGCCGCCGCTTGCGCTACCAGCCGCCCGATGCGCGGGCTACCGGTGAAGGTCAGGTGATCCCATGGCATGGCGGCAAATGCCTGCGCCAGCGCCGGCCCGCCCTGAACGACGGTGAGCAGGTCTGATTCGAAATACGCAGCCACCGCATCTGCCACCGCCTGCGCTGTCGCGGGCGCGAGCTCGGACGGCTTGACGATAACCCGGTTGCCCGCCGCCAGCATGTCGACGCACATCACCAGTGCCGATTCGATGGCGAAGTTCCACGGGGCGATATTGCCCATCACACCTTTGGGCAGCAGCAGCACTTCGCCGTGTGAGGTGCCGTGCTCAGGCCCCAGATCGATCCGCTCTTCTGCCAGCCATGCTGGCAGGTGCCGGAGGAAATGGTTGCACCGCCCCAGCACGGGTCCTGTTTCCATGAGATCTGTCAGCCAGGGATGGTGCGAGCCAAAATCCTCGGCCAGCGCCGCGCGGAAGGCATCGCGCCGGTCGATGACCATGCGGCGCAGGCACGCCACCCGCGCCATCCGAGCCGCCAGATCGGGCCAACGATCTGCGGCAAAGGCGGCGCGTTGCGCGGCAAATGCAAGGCTCAGTCCAAGGTCTGACACCACAGCCTCCGTTTTTTATATCACATGGATGATATAAAAAACGAAAACTGAGTCAATCCCGCTGAATGATGCCGGTGAAACTGGCCGGATATGTCGGAATGTTCGGCTTGAATTGTCCGGACGAAGAGGCGCACCGCATTGACATTCGGGGACCAGCAGCTGCACTGGAACATGCCGTCGCTACCCAGCGGCGACGGCGAAGTTCTTACTTTTGTCCAGAAATGGTGCACCCGGAGAGATTCGAACCCCCGACCCCTGCCTTCGGAGGGCAGTGCTCTATCCAGCTGAGCTACGGGTGCAGCAAGCGAAGCGCTTAGCAAGGCTTTGGCGCAAGCGCCAGTGTCTTGGTGCAGGAACCGGTGCGATGGGTTGCGCGCCGGGCCTATTTGACCGGCGTCGCCTTGGGCGGCGGGGTGTAGGGGATGAATTGGCCGAGGCCGCAAATCGAACCCTTCACCGGGCCGCCACCCTGGACGATCACCGTGATGGTGTTGACCGAGCACAGGTCATTGATGCTGGTTTCATAGCCGAACGCCCGGTTGATCGCGAGGCCGGGACACGGGAACGGCAGCGTGTTCCGATAGGTGCTGCCGTCGTTCATGATGAAATCGATGATGCTGTCGCTGACGACGCGCGATTCACGGATCTGCGTCAGTCGCACGCACATCTGCGCACCGGCTGCGGCGGGCGGCGCTACGGCCACGGCGGGTTTGGGCTTGGTTTCGGTGCACGCCGCCAGCACTAGCGACGCGCCGACGATGACCCCGAGTTGCCAATGAATTCGCCGCATCTCATCTCTCCCATGGATATGCCGTATCATGCCAGACAATCGCCCCGGCGTGCAATGGCGGTGCGGCTCAGCATGGTGCGGGGGATTTTCCGGCAAAGTCGCACAGATCGGCAATCGGGCAGCGCCAGCATTCGGGCGTGCGCGCCTTGCAGACATAGCGCCCGTGCAGGATCAGCCAGTGATGCGCGTGGCGGCGGTAGGCGGGGGGGATGACCGCCATCAATCCGTCTTCGACGCTGCGGACATTCTTGCCCGGCGCCAGCCCGGTGCGATTGGCGACGCGAAAGATGTGCGTGTCGACGGCGCAGGTTTCGGCACCGAAAGCGACGTTGAGCACGACATTGGCGGTCTTGCGGCCGACCCCCGGCAGTGCTTCGAGCGCGTCACGGTCGTTCGGCACCTCGCCGCCGTAGTTGGCGACCAGTGATGCGCTCAGCGCGATGACGTTCTTGGCCTTGGTGTTGAACAGCCCGATGGTGCGGATGTGCCGGCGCAGGCCTTCCTCGCCAAGGTCGAGCATTGCCTGCGGCGTCTGCACGGTTTCGAACAGCTTGGCGGTGGCCCTGTTGACGCCGACATCGGTCGCCTGTGCCGACAGCACCACCGCCACCAGCAGCGTATAGGCGTTGACAAAGGCCAGCTCGGTTTCGGGCGCCGGGTTGGCGGCGGCGAGCCTGGCGAACATCGTTTCAATCTGCTGCGGCGTCATGGCTCATCCTGTTGGCGACATCGCTATCGCATGGCGCGCGGCGTCGCGCTATGACCGCGTCATGGCCCCGGCAGCTATCGATCTGACGCTCACCCCCAACCGGTCGCTCGACCGGCGCCACAGCCGCTGGCTGATTGCCGGAGTCGGCGGGGTGTTCCTGCTGATGGGGGTACGGTTGCTGTTCCTTGGCGCCTGGCCGGTCATTCCCTTCATGATCGCCGATGTGCTGCTGCTGTCATGGGCGTTTCGTGCCAGTTACCGGTCGGGCCGCGCCTATGAATGGCTGCGCATCGAAGACGGCTGGCTGACCTTGTGCCGTGTCAGCCCATACGGCCAGCGCCAGCCGATCCGCTTTGACCCCGACCGCACTTTCGCGCAGCTCGAACGCATCTCCGAAGGCCAGAACCGCTTGTGGCTGGCGAGCGGCGCGCAGCGTGCCAGCGTCGGTGCGTTCCTGTCGCCGGCCGAGCGCGAGGCCTTGTATCCGGTTCTGGCGGGCGGGCTGGCGCGTTGGCGTGCTGCACAACGCAGCGGCGGCTTGCGCTGACCGCTGCCGCACCCGCCTTCGATGTCGCGGTCATCGGCTTGGGGGCGATGGGCGCGGCGACTTTGTATCAATTGGCCAGGCGCGGCGTGCGCGCCATCGGCGTCGACCGCTTCACGCCGCCGCATAGCTTCGGGTCGAGCCACGGCGAAACCCGCATCACGCGGCAGGCGATCGGCGAGGGCGCAGCCTATGTGCCACTGGTGCTGCGGTCGCATGCGATCTGGGACGAGCTTGAGGCCGCAACCGGCACGCGCCTGATCGAACGCTGCGGTTTTCTGGCGATTGCAGCACCCGAGGCGCGCGCCGAAATGCACGGCACGCCCGGCTTTGTCGCGGCGACCATTGCAACGGCGCAGCAGTTCGGCATCGTTCATGAAGTGCCCGGCGCGACCGAAACCGCACGGCGCTTCCCGCAGTTCGCGCTGCGCGGTGACGAGACTTGCTATTACGAACCCGGCGGCGGCTATGTGATCCCCGAAAGCTGCATTGCTGCGCAGTTGCATGAGGCGCGACGATTGGGCGCGGCGCTGCAGCTTGATACCAGCGTGCATGCCATTGTTCCCGACGGCGCCGGGGTACGCATCGAAACGTCTGCGGGCAATTTCCACGCCGCCCGTGCAGTGGTTGCGGCAGGGGCCTGGGTCGGCGACTTTGCCGGTGCCGCGTTGCGCCCGAGGTTCCAGGTCTACCGGCAGCTGCTGCACTGGCTGCCCGTCACCGCGCCCGAACGCTTCGCGCCGGGTGCCGCACCGGTGTTCATCTGGAGCTACGGCGCCGACGCCGAGGACCAGCTTTACGGCTTTCCGCCGCTGCCAGGCGCCGCGTTACTCAAATGCGCTACCGAATATTATCGCGCCACCGTCGATCCCGACAGTGACTGGCGCAGCATCGGCGCGGGCGAGTCCGCGGCGTTTCATGCGCGCCATGTCGAGGGGCGCATCAACGGCGTCACGGCGACCGGCGCCCTATCGCAAGCCTGCATCTACACCGTCACGCCCGACAGCCGCTTCGTCATCGATGATCTGGCCGATACGCCGGTGACGCTGGTGTCGGCTTGCTCGGGCCATGGCTTCAAGCATTCGGCGGCAATCGGCGAGGCGGTGGCGCGGCAGCTGAGTGGTGCACCGTCGTTGCTGGCGGGCGGTGACTTCGGCGCCGGACGCTTTACCACGCCTTGACCGCGTCAGGCGGCGACGTCGGCCCAGCGTTCGCGTTTGCGGTACAGCGTCGACGGGCTGATGCCGAGGCTGCGCGCGGCGGCTGGCAAACTGCCGCCGGCGGCTTCGATGGCGTTGTCGATGACCAGCCGTTCGATGGCATCGAGCGTCATGCCCGACAAGCTGTCGAGCCCGGGCAGTTTGCCGGCGTGCGGCGCGGGGGTCGCCAGCAGCGGCGCGGCGCTCGTCGTCATGCGCGGCGGTGCCACGGCGAAATCGGCGATCTTGAGCGCTGGCCCTTCGGACATCACGACGGCGCGGCGGATGACATTCTGCAATTCGCGGACATTGCCCGGCCAGTTGTGCGCGTTGAGCCTGGCTTGCACATCAAGCGAAAGCGGATCGAACTGTTTGCGTTCTTCGCGCGCGAAGCGGTCGAGGAACGCCTGTGCAAGCTGGACGATGTCGCCGCCGCGTTCGCGCAGCGCCGGCATTTCGAGCGGAATTACTGCTAGCCGGTAGAACAGGTCCTCGCGGAAGCGGCCGGCGGCGACTTCGGCGGCGGGGTCGCGGTTGGTGGCGCAGATGACGCGGACATCGACAGGCTCGGGCTTGCTGCTGCCGACGCGCTGGATCATGCCGGTCTGCAGGAAGCGCAACAGCTTGACCTGCAGCTTGAGCTCCATCTCGCAGATTTCATCGAGGAACAGCGTGCCGCCATCGGCTTCCTTGGCGGCGCCGAGCCGGTTTTCGATGGCACCGGTGAATGCGCCCTTGATATGGCCGAAAAGCTCCGATTCGAGCAGGTTTTCGGGGATGGCGCCGCAGTTGATCGCGACGAACGGCCGCTCGCTGCGCCGGCTGCTGCGGTGGATCGATTCGGCGGCGACTTCCTTGCCGGTGCCGCTTTCGCCAGTGATGAACACCGTGGCCTTTGAATCGGCGACGCTTTCGACGGCACGGTACACCACCTGCATCGCGTTCGAGCGGCCGATGAAGCCCTGGAAGCTGTCGCGCGCGCTCAACGAGCGCACGACCTTGACCTCTTCGGCGAGCACATGGCGCTCGGCGGCGTTGCGGACGGTGGTGAGCAGGCGCTCGGCCGCCAGCGGCTTGACCAGGAAGTCGTAGGTGCCGAGCCGCATCGCGGCGATGGCGCGCTTGATCGAGCCGTCCGAGGTGATGACGATGATGCTGCTGTTTTCGGCAAGCTCGGGCTGCGCTGCCAGCCAGTCGAGGCCGTCGCAATCGGGCAGCTGCAAGTCGAGCAGCACGACATCATAGGGTGCCGTCGCGCGTTCGATGAGCTGGCGCGCCGCTGCGCCGCTGTCGGCAACATCGACGCTGTGGCCGACCCCTTCGAGGTGCGCGGCATAGGTCATCGCGAGCGACGCGATGTCTTCGACAACCAGAATGCGCGCGGCAACGATGGGCGTCATGGACGTGCAACTCCGGCCGCAATGATAAAGCTGGCGGCGTCGGCATGCGCGCCTTCGGCCCAGCGCAACTGGCGCGTATCGCCGTAGCTCGCCAGACAAGCGCGGATCAGGCCATAGGCGATATGCGCCATCGGGCGGTGCGAGCGGTAGCTGACCGACATCCGCGCGCCGTCAACCACGGTTTCGATCTGTGGCGGCCGCGCATCGGGATACAGCACGCGGACTTCTTCGTGGATATGCGAGCCGACGTGCAGCAACAGCGCCTCGGCGGTCGGGTAGCGCGCCATGATGTCCGGGAACAGCACTTTGAAGCGTCCAAACAGCCAACTGCCATAGTCCTCGCAGATCTGCGCGACCTCTGTGCCGCTGAGTTGCGCAGCGGCGGTAACCATTGTCAGCGCATCCTGGCTCGGATAGTTGCCGACACGCGTGAACGCGCCGTCGTTTTCAAGGTCGCTGCCGGTGATGACCGCATCGGCAAACTCGATGCCGTAGCGATCCTCCAGAAACCCGACCAGCTCGGTGAATATGATGCCCTTCATGTCCGACTTTTCCCTGGAACTCCAAAACCTGATGTCCCGGACCCCCAGCGCAATGCAATCCATGTGCCAAATCGTTGCACAGCGCAGCAGGCGCATGCATTCTTGCATTATGCAAAGAAATTCGCATTCCGCAACGAAGTTGTTTGAATTTTGCGGGTTTCCGCGTGGCTAGCGCCGGATGGTCAGCACGCCGCCGCTGGCAAATTGCGCTGCCGCCGACAGCTCGACATCGACCGGCTTGTCGGCACCGGCAGCGACCAGCCGGTAGCGGCCATGGATGACGCCGTCGAAATAGACGAGGCCCTCGAAGTCGCTGTTGACCTTCGCCACAGTGCGACCGCCGGCGTCGCGCAATTCGACTTCGACACCGGCCAGGGCTTGCTCGACATCGCCGCGCAATGCGATGACTTGCGCTTCGACTTCGCCGGTCGGGCGTAGCGGCACCGCGACTTCGAGCGCCTGGCCAGCGCGCACCGTCACCGAAACCCCTGGCTGGGCCGGTCGCAGGTTGAGGTCGGGCAGTGATGCCAGTTGCAGTTCCATGTCGAGCGGGCGGCCGGGTGTCAGCCCGCCGATGCGCGACCGGCCATCGGCGCCGGTGACTTCGCGGCGCATGCTGCTGTCGACGAGAAACTTCGCGCCAGCGATATCGGGTTCGTCGGTGCCCTGCAGCCCGTCGCCGTCGCGGTCGGCAAACACATGCGGCAACACGCTACCGCTGCGCCCCATGCCATGCTCGGCGAGCGCGTAGCCCTTTTGCGGGTCGCGATAAAGCGCCGCCGATATCCCGAAGCCGATCTGCCAGCCGCCGGCATCGATGCCGGCATTGCCGATCAGCGAAACCGGGCCGACGCGCCGTTCGGCGCTGACCGCCGCAGTCGGCTGGCCGCGCTGCGCGTCCCAGCCGAGCGCGACGCCGAAGCTGCCGCGCGGCGTCGCACGGGCGGCCGTGAC
>CALMPZ010000447.1 GCA_937871645.1 uncultured Polymorphobacter sp. | reverse complement strand
AGTTCGGCCGCCGCAAGCCCGCCGCCGCGCCGGCCGAGGCACCGCCGGTCGCCGGGCCCGACGCCGGACTGCGCCGCAACTTCGGGCTGCCGACCTTGCCCGGAGCCATTGACGGTGACTTCTTCGGCACCGCGGCGCCCGATGACGAAGACTTCCGCAGCGGCGGTGGCGACTTCGGCGGCGGCGGCGCGAGCGGCAGCTGGAGTGAAGGCGATAGCAGTGACGGCGGCGGCGATGGCGGCGGCGGCGACTAGCTCAGACGAGGCTGACCTTGCCCGTGGCAATATCGTACATCGCACCGACCATCTTGATCTTGCCCTGCTTTTCAAGCCCCGCCAGCACATCGCTGCGCTCGCGGATCGTCTCGATCACCATCCGCACATTTGTCGTCGCGACAGCATCGACGAAGCCGTAGTTCTTTGACGAGCGCTCGCCAGTATAGGTGGTCGCGTCGATCGCACCCTTGAAGCGCGCCAGCAGCAAGGTGAGGTTGCCGAGCACGACATTGTCGATGGCGCCCTTGATGGCACCGCAGGCGGTATGGCCCATGACCACCACCGCCTTGGCGCCTGCTGCTGCACAGGCGAATTCCATCGAACCCAGGATATCGTCATTGACCGCATTGCCGGCAACGCGGGCATTGAAGGTGTCGCCGATGCCGAGATCGCAGACCACTTCGACCGGCGCCCGCGAATCGACGCACGACAGCACGATTGCCGCCGGAAACTGCCCCGCCGCGCTCGCGCGCATCTCGGCGAGAAAATCACGCTGGCGGTGCACCCCCGACAGGAACCGCGCATTGCCGTCGAGCATCGCCTGGACGACTTGATCGGGCGACAATGCGGCACGCTGCGCCTCGGTCAGCGACGCGGCCTGCGCGCCGGTGGCCGCCGCCACGGCGCCGACACCGACAAGTGCCAACCCGGCCGCCATCGATCCGCCCAGAAAGCCGCGGCGGTGAAGTTCGCTGCACCCAGCCTTGTCGGTCATACCCATTCCCCTTTTTCAATGCCCAGATTGAAAATGTGCCGCACGCGGTCTTTG
>CALMPZ010000446.1 GCA_937871645.1 uncultured Polymorphobacter sp. | reverse complement strand
GACGCTGTTCGCGCTGCCGGCGGTGGCGGCGGGCGTGCTGCTCGGCGAGCCGGTACGCCATGCTGTCGTCAAATCGACCAAGCGCGGCTGGGCTGCGGTCAGCGACGCGGTCATCGCGCCGCTAGCCGACTTCATGCAGCGCCCCGGCGCCGGGCTGGTGCTGGCGTTCATCCTGATCCACAAGCTCGGCGACACCGTCGCCAACCTGTCGTTCCGGCTGCTGTTCAACGACCTGGGGTTCAGCAAGGACGAAGTCGCTTACTATGACGTGGCGTTCGGGCTGGTGGCGCTGCTCGTCGGCGTTTTCGTCGGCGGCATCCTGTACACGCGGCTTGGTCTCAAGCGTTCGGTGCTGGTCAGCCTTATCCTGATGGCGGTGTCGAACCTCAGCTTCGCCGCACTCGCGCAAGCCGGGCATTCGAACTTCGGCATGGCGGCGGCCATCGGTTTCGAGAACTTCAGCAGCGGCATCGGCGGCGTCGCGGTCGTCGCCTATCTGTCGGCGCTGTGCGACCTGCGCTTCACCGCGACGCAGTTCGCGCTGCTGTCGGCGGCGGCCTCGGTGCTCGGCCGCTTCGTCAGCGGCACGACCGCAGGCGCGATGATCGAGGCGCTCGGCTATGTGCAATTCTATCTGCTGACCACCGTCGCGGCGCTGCCTGGCATCGTGCTGTTCGTGGTGATGATGCGACGCGGGCTGGTCGATGATGTCGCGATTGCCGCACGCAACACGGCGCGCTGACTGTCACGCAGTGGTCACCGCCGAGTGACCGGTTTGTCATTTTCACAGCCTAGGGCAGCGGCATAGAGCAGCGGCACGGCGGAGCAATCATGGGCCTTCCAGTACGCACACCCCCGGCACGGCCGGCCTGGGCGCCAGCGCCGCCCGAAACGCCAATCCGCGTCGGCCAGCTCGAGGTCCGCCTCGCGCAATCGGGCGTCGAAGTCGCTGCGGCACAGGCGCTGCGCTACCGGATCTTCTACGACGAGATGGGCGCTCAGCCGACGCGCGCGATGCTGGCGTCGCGGCGCGACATCGATGCCCACGACAATGTCTGCGACCATCTGCTGGTCATCGACCATGACGCCGGTGTCCGTGGGCAGGTCGTCGGCACCTACCGCTTGCTGCGCCAGTCGGTGGCACAGGCGCATGGCGGATTCTATTCGGCGGGCGAATATGACCTGACGCCGCTGCTCGCACAGGCGCCCGCCAGCGGCCAGTTGCTCGAACTCGGGCGCAGCTGCGTCGCGCCGGCGTACCGAAACACCACGACGATCAGCCTGCTCTGGCGCGGCATCGCCAGCTATCTGCAGGCGCACCGCATCGGCCATCTGTTCGGCTGCGCCTCGCTGCACGGCACCGATCCCGCCGCGCATGCTGCCGAGCTGTCATACCTCTACCATAACCACCTCGCGCCACCCGAACTGCGCGCCCGGACGCTGCCCGAACATTTCGTCGAAATGGACCGGCTGCCCGCCGAACGCATCGACGCGCGCGCCACCGCACGCACGCTGCCGCCGCTGCTCAAGGGCTATCTGCGCGTCGGCGCGATGGTCGGCGACGGCGCCTTCATCGACCGCCAGTTCAACACCGTAGATGTGTTCGTGGTGATGCCGGTGGCGCAGATCACCCGCCGCTACGCCGGCCGCTTCGACCTCGGGGACGCGACGGCGGCTTGACCCCGAGGCTTCGCAGCGGTTGAATGGCGCCGCGACAGGGGAATCCGACATGCGCTGCAGCTGGGCCGAAGGCGATGCCGTCATGGCCGCCTATCACGACAACGAATGGGGCGTGCCGGTCCGCGACAGCCGCGCGCTGTGGCAAATGCTGATGCTCGAAGGCTTTCAAGCCGGTCTGTCATGGCGCACCATCCTGCACCGCCGCGACGGCTTCCGCGCCGCGTTCGCCGGCTTCGACCCCGAAATCGTCGCCGCGTTCACCGCCGACGATGTCGAGCGGCTGATGGGCGACCCCGGCATCATCCGCGCCCGCGCCAAGATCAATGCCACCATCGGCGGCGCACAGGTGTTTTTGCGGATGCGGGATGCCGGCGAGGACTTCAGCGCCTTCGCCTGGAGCTTCGTCGGCGGCGTGCCGCTGGCCGGCGACGGCATCACCGTTCCCGCCCAAACGCCGCTGTCGGGCGAAATCTCGAAGGCGCTCAAGGCGCGCGGCTTCAAGTTCGTCGGGCCGGTGATCACCTATGCGTGGATGCAGGCGGTCGGGCTGGTGGACGACCATGCGGCGGGCTGTTTCCGGAAGATTCAGGCAGGCTAAGGGCCTCCGGCGGGCAGGGACTTGTCCCTGCACCCATCAGTTTGGGGCCGCGCAACCATTGCCAACGCCGCGATTGGGTCGCCGACCCAATTTATGGGTGCAGGGACAAGTCCCTGCCCGCCAGAGGCTCTTCAGACCGGCGCTTGCCCGTTCGCCGCCAACACTTCACCCGCCAGATGCAGCGAGCCGGTAATCAGCACCACCGGCGGCCGCGCGCGGTCGCTGCCGCGGGCGATTTCGGACAGCGCCTCGGCGACGCTCGACGAGGTGCTGGCGGGCAGGCCGGTTTCACGGGCGATGCGCACCAGTTCGGCGGGGTCATGGTGCTCGTGGCGGGCGATCGGCACGGCGTAGACGGCGGTGGCGCGGCCGGCGAACGGCTTGAGGAAGCCGGCGGCGTCCTTGGTCGAAAGCATGCCGAGCACGATGTAGAACGGCCGTTCGGCGAGCGCGTGGCCACGGAAGGCGTCGGCGATGGCGCGGCCGGCGGCGGGATTGTGGCCGCCGTCGAGCCAGACATCGGCTTCGGGCGCCAGCCGTGCGGTCAGCGGCCCCTTGTCGAGCTTTTGCAACCGTGCCGGCCATTCGGCCCAGCCCATGCCGGCCCGCAGTGCCGAGTCGGGCACGGTGATCGCCGACTGGTGGCGCAGCATAGCAACCGCGAGGGCGGCGTTATCATACTGATGCACGCCCGCAAGGCGCGGCAACGGCAGGCTGAGTTTGCCCGCCGCGTCGCGGTAATGCAGCTGGCCTTCATACAGCGCTGAATCCCAGTCCTCGCCGCGCACCAGTGTCTTGGCGCCGGCGAGTCCGGCGACTTCGGCGATGCGTGCGGTGACGGTCTTGGGGTAGCGCGACAGCAGCATCGGCACGCCCTTTTTGGCGATGCCGGCCTTTTCGCGGGCGATGTCGAGGATCGAATTGCCGAGCCAGCTCTGGTGATCGATGCCGAGCTGCGCGATGCCGGTAACGACGGGGTTTTCGATGACATTGGTCGCATCCAACCGCCCGCCAAGCCCGACCTCCAGAATACAGGCGTCGGCAGGTGTGCGCGAGAACGCCAGCAGCGCCACCGCCGTCGTCAGCTCGAAAAAGGTGATCGGCATGTTGGCATTGACGTTGAGCACGTCGCGCATGTTGAGCATCAGCGTGTCGTCGTCGATCAGATGCCCGGCGAGCCGGATACGTTCGTTGAAACGCACGAGATGCGGCGAGGTATAGACATGGACGCGCGCGCCCGATGCTTCGAGGCAGGCGCGCAGGAACGCCACCGTCGAGCCCTTGCCGTTGGTGCCCGCGACATGGAACACCGGCGGCAGCTTGCGATGCGGATTACCGAGCCGGCTGAGCAGCCGTTCGAGCCGGTCGAGCGACAGGTCGACAGTCTGCGGATGCAGCTTGAACGCCACAGAGAGCAGCGCATCAAGCACCGGATTATCAGAGTGCGCCGCCTCCATCAGAAGCGACCGGAACAATTGGGTGCAGGGGTCACCCCTGCCCGCCGGAGGCCCTCAATCACTCAAGCCGCCTTCTTCTGCAACATTAGCAAATCGACCAGCCGCGCCAGGGTCGCGTGCAGCTCCTTGCGCGGCACCACCATGTCGAGCATCCCGTGTTCGAGCAGATATTCGGCGCGCTGGAAGCCTTCGGGCAGCTTTTCGCGGATGGTGTTTTCGATGACGCGCTGTCCGGCGAAACCGATCAGCGCACCGGGTTCGGCAATCTGGATGTCGCCGAGCATGGCGTAAGACGCAGTGACGCCACCGGTCGTCGGGTCGGTCATCACGACGATATACGGCAGTCCGGCCTCGCGCAGTTCGGCGACCGCGACCGTGGTGCGCGGCATCTGCATCAGGCTGAGAATCCCTTCCTGCATGCGCGCGCCGCCGGCGGCGGTGAAAATGATGAACGGCGCGCGGGCTTTGACCGCCGCCATCGCGCCGGTCAGGAACGCCTCACCCACGGCCAGCCCCATCGAGCCGCCCATGAAGGCGAAATTCTGCACGGCGACCACGGCATCGACGCCGCCGATCTTGCCGGTCGCCACCGCCATCGCCTCGGGCTCGGCTGTCGCGGTGCGCGCGGCCTTGATGCGGTCGGTGTACTTCTTCTGGTCGCGGAAGCCGAGCGGGTCTTCGGGCACTGCGGGGATTTCGAGCCGGTTGTGGACGCCGTCATCGAAGACCTGCGCGAAGCGTGCCTTCGGGCCGATGCGTTCGTGGAATTCGCACTTCGGGCAGACGCCGAGGTTTTCGTCGAACTCCTTGGTATAGACCATGGCGTTGCAGGCGCGGCACTTGTGCCACAGATTGTCAGGCGTCTCGCGACGGCCGAGAAAGCCGGTCAGGCGCGGGCGGATGCGGGTGAGCCAACTCATTGGGCAGCCTCCTGGCGGGCGCCGTGCACCGCGGTGCTCAGCGAACGGACGAATGCTTCGACCTGCTCGGGCAGGTCGTTGGCGCGGGCCTCTGCCGCCGCGCCGATCAGCGAGACAATCGCCGAGCCGACGACGACGCCATCGGCATGGCGCGCCACCGCAGCCGCGTCATCGGGCGTCTTGATGCCGAAACCGACGGCAATCGGCAGTGTGGTCGACGCCTTGAGCCGCGCCACCGCAGCGGCGATGTCGGTGGTCGCCGCCGACGCCGTGCCGGTGATGCCCGCGACCGCGACATAATAGACGAACCCCGAAGCGCCGCCCAGCACCTTGGGCAGCCGCACCGCATCGGTCGTCGGCGTCGCGAGGCGCACCATGTGCAGGCCAGCGCTTTGGAGATACGGCGCCAGTTCGGCGTCTTCCTCGGGCGGCAGATCGACGATGATCGTGCCGTCGAGCCCGGCTGCGGCCGCATCGGCGGCAAAGCGTTCGGGGCCATAGCTCAGCACCGGGTTGAAATAGCCCATCAGGATGATCGGCGTGTCATTGTCCTCAAGCCGGTAGACGCGGACCATCTCGAGCAGCTCGCGCAGCTTCATGTGATGGCCGAGCGCGCGGATGTTGCCGGCCTGGATCGCCGGGCCATCGGCCATCGGATCGGTGAACGGCATGCCGAGTTCGACGATGTCGGCGCCGCCCTTGACCAGCGACCGCAGCACGCGGCCCGAGGTTTCGAGGTCGGGGTCACCGGCGGTGACAAAGGTGACCAGCGCGGCGCGGTTGTCACGCGTGCAGGCGGCGAAACGGGCGGTCAGACGGTCGGTCACTCTGAATCCTTGCGTTCGACGACGAGTACGCGCGCCAGGCCTTGCGGGTGCGCAACATGCGCGTCACCAGCGCTGAACGCCATGCCTTCGCCGGCGTGCAAGCGGTGGATGCGCTCAACGCCCGCTTCACGGACATGCATGTCGACGACACCGTCCAGTACGACGAATACTTCGTTCCCGGTGTTGGTATGCCAATGATACGGGGCGTCGCTGCTATGCAGGCGGACGGCAACCTCGCCGAAATCGCCGAGCAATTGGCTACCCCATGGCCGATCGGCGGTAAAAGATTTGGCGGCAAACGGCGTCACAGCCCGAAACCCAGTGCTTCGGCGACGGTGAAGATATCCTTGTCGCCGCGCCCGCACAGATTGGCGATGATGATCTGGTCCTTGGCCATAGTCGGCGCGATCCGGCGCAGTGCCGCGAGCGCATGCGCCGGTTCGAGCGCCGGGATGATGCCCTCGGTCCGGCACAGCATCTGGAAGGCGTCGAGCGCTTCCTTGTCGGTGGCGGACTGGTACTCGACGCGGCCGATGCTGTGCAGCCAGGCGTGTTCGGGGCCGATGCCGGGATAGTCGAGGCCAGCCGAAATCGAATGTGCCTCGGTAATCTGGCCGTCGTCATCCTGCAGCAGCAGCGTCTTGTTGCCGTGGAGCACGCCGGGGCGCCCGCCGGCGAGGCTGGCGGCATGGGCATCGGTTTGAAGACCGTGGCCCGCCGCCTCGACGCCGATGAGGCGAACGCTTGCGTCGTCAAGGAACGGATGGAACAGCCCGATGGCGTTCGAGCCGCCGCCGATTGCCGCGCACAGCAGGTCGGGCAAGCGGCCTTCGGCTTCCATGATCTGTGCGCGCGCTTCCTTGCCGATCACCGACTGGAAATCGCGCACAAGTTCGGGATACGGATGCGGGCCGGCTGCGGTGCCGATGATGTAGAACGTGTCATGGACGTTGGCGACCCAGTCGCGCAGCGCGTCGTTCATCGCGTCCTTCAAGGTCTTCGAGCCCGATTCGACGCTGCGCACTTCGGCGCCGAGCAGCTTCATGCGGAAGACATTGGGCGCCTGGCGGGCAATGTCGCGCGCGCCCATGTAGATGACGCACGGCAGGCCGAAGCGCGCCGCGACGGTGGCAGTGGCGACGCCGTGCTGGCCGGCGCCGGTTTCGGCGATGATCCGCGTCTTGCCCATGCGGATGGCGAGCAGGATCTGGCCGATGCAATTGTTGATCTTGTGCGCGCCGGTGTGGTTCAGCTCGTCGCGCTTGAAATAGATCTTCGCGCCGCCGAGTTCCTCGGTGAAGCGCGGTGCGTAATAGAGCGGGCTGGGGCGCCCGACATAATGCTTCATCAAATCGTCGAACTGCGCGGCAAACGCCGGATCGGCTTGTGCGGCGCGGTACGCGGTTTCCAGATCGAGGATCAGCGGCATCAGCGTTTCGGCAACGTAGCGCCCGCCGAACGCGCCGAAATGGCCGTTCGCATCGGGACCTGATCTCAAGCTTGCTGTTGCCACTACGCCCTCACTGCCGCGACGAATGCGCGGATTTTCTCGACCGACTTGACGCCCGGTGCGTCCTCGACCCCCGACGACACATCGACCAGCGGCGCTGCCGTCGCGGCGATGGCCGCCCCGACATTGCCGGCATCGATGCCGCCTGCGAGCCCCCATGCCATGCCGGGATTGAAATTCCCAAGCAATTGCCAGTCGAAGCGCAAGCCGTTGCCGCCGCTGAGGGGTGCTCCACTAGGCGCTTTGGCATCCAACAGCAACCGGTCGGCGGCTCCCTGCGACGCCTTGACCGCCGCGGCAATGTCGGCACGCGTGGCGACGCCGGTGGCGCGCCAGACTTCGCGGCCGTGGCGGCGCACCTCGGCAATGCGCGCCGGGGTTTCGCTGCCGTGGAGCTGCAACACGTCGACAAAGGTGGCCGCCGCCGCCAGCAGCGCGTCATCGGCATCGACGAAGACGCCGACGCTTTTGACGTGTACCGGCAGCCGCGCCGCGAGTGCGGCGGCGGCCTCAAGCGACACATAGCGCGGGCTACGCGTCACGAACATGAAACCGATGTGGCTGACGCCTGCCGCGACAGCCGCATCGAGCGTGTCGGGCGTCGACAGCCCGCAAATCTTGATCAGCGTCATGGCGGTTAAAGGCTGGCGGCAATGGCCGCCGCTGCCGCCGCCGGGTCGGCAGCGCCGGTGATCGGCCGGCCGATGACCAGCATCGATGCGCCGGCGTCGAGCGCGGCACGCGGCGTCATCACGCGTTTCTGGTCACCCACATCGGCGCCTGCGGGGCGCACGCCGGGAACGACGAAATAGCCGTTCGGCCACGCCGCCTTCATCGCGGCGACCTCGTGCGGCGAGCAGACGATGCCGTCGAGCCCTGCGGCGCGTGTCAGCCCGGCGAGCCGCGCGACTTGCGCTGCGGCGCCGTCGGCGACGCCCATCGCCGCCATATCAGGGTCATCGAGGCTGGTCAGCACCGTCACCGCGATCAGCTTGGTCGTCGCCGGGCAGGCCTCGCGCGCTGCCGCCAGCATCGCCGCGCCGCCACCGGCATGGACATTGACCACCGCGAGATCGAGCACCGACAGCGACCGCAGCGCACCGGCGACGGTGTTGGGAATATCGTGCAGCTTGACGTCAAGGAACACCGGCAGCCCGAGTTCAGCGATGGCGCGGACGCCCGCCGGGCCGTTCGCCATGAAGAATTCGAGCCCGAGCTTCAAGCCACCGACATGTGCGCCGACCGCACGCGCCAGCGCCTGCGCGCGCGCCAGGTCGGGCGTGTCGACCGCGACAAAGACCGGGTTGGCGCTCACTCGGATCGCGCGATCGAAACCGGCTCGACACCCACCGGCTGGGCGCGCTCGATGAGCGTTTCGCCCACCGTCTTTTCGGCGCGCGCCAGCTTGCGCTTCCATGTCGAACGCGACGCAACATGCATCAGATAGGTCGGCAGGAACCCCGCCAGGAACGCCAGCAGCACCAGCGCCGGCTTCTTGATGACGATCGACCACGGCCCCAAGGCGATATCGACATCGGTCCAGTTGAAGAACACGAACGCCAGGAACACGGCGAACGCCATGCCGGTCAGAATGAGTTTGATGGTCCGCATTGCAAATCCCCCGATAGCGCCAACCGGACTATAGCCCAAGTCGTAAACGCATCGCTAATGGCGCGAAGCCTCAGATTTCACCGTCGACGGGGTCGAGCCCGGCAACGCGCAACTCCGCGAGCAGCGCTTCGGCAGCGGTCGCCAGCACGTGCGGATCGGTCGACCGCAGCACGAAGTTGGCGCCGGTGCGGCCTTCGCGCCAGAACGGGTAGCTGCCGATCTGGACGCCGTCATGCGCCTTTTCGACGGCGCCGAGCAGCACCGCAACGCGGCTTTCGGCGGTCCAGGCGCCGACCGAGCGGCTGAGCACTGGTGCGCCGCCCTCGAGCTTGCCATCAAGCGAGGCGAGCATACCCTGGGTGATCACCGGCACGCCGGCCATGATGAAGATGTTGTCGATGCGGATGCCCGGCGCGCCGGTGCGGGCGTTTTCGAGCAAGCTCGCGCCTTCGGGGACGCGCGCCATGCGCAGCCGCGCGTCGGTCAGCTTGTCCTTGTAATAGCCCGCCAGAATCGCCCGCGCTTCGGGGTGGATGACGACACCGATGCCGAGCGCCGCGGCAATCGCATCGACGGTGATGTCGTCATGCGTCGGCCCGATGCCGCCGGTGGTGAAGACATAATCGTATTTGGTGCGCAGCGCGTTGAGCGCCTCGGCAATCGCCTCCATTTCG
>CALMPZ010000445.1 GCA_937871645.1 uncultured Polymorphobacter sp. | reverse complement strand
TAGGCACTCGAACTGCGGAAATCGAACACCACCTCGGGCGGCGCGGCGGGCAGCACGCACGCGGCGTTGTTGCCCGCCGCGAACTGGCGAACAGTCAGGAACAGCGTGACGGCGATCATCAGCGCGCCCGCGAGCAGCAGCGCCATCCACAATTTCGGTCCGGTGCGTGCGGTATCGGTCATCGACATGGCTCCCGCTATGGTTGCCCGCAGCATAGGCCGCGCCGCCGGCGTCGAACAAGCCAGAGGCTTGGTGATTTTGGCCACCATCTTGCGGCGCAACCGGCGCGGTGGCATGGCGATCTTATGCCCGATGTTTCTCTTTCGTTCGCAGGCGCGACGCTGCGGCCGCTGCCCAGCGGCGCGCTGTACTGGCCCGAGGCGGAGGCGCTGCTGGTTGCCGACCTGCACCTTGAAAAGGCCAGCTTTTTCGCGACGCACGGCCAGATGCTGCCGCCGTACGACAGCCACGACACGCTGGCGGCGCTGATCGACGCCGTCGAGGCAACGGGTGCGCGGCGGGTGTTCGCGCTCGGCGACAGTTTCCACGACGCGGCCGGGGTGGCGCGGCTCCCAGCCAACGCCCGCACCGCGCTGGCGGCGCTGACGCGCGACCTCGACTGGTGCTGGATCACCGGCAACCATGACGGCAGCGCCGCGGCCGATGTCGGCGGGCGCGTCGCGGTCGAGCTTGAAATGGGCGGCGTGTGGCTGCGCCATGAAGCCGAGCCCGACGACGCCGCGCCGGAAATCAGCGGGCATTTCCACCCCAAGGTCAGCGTCACCGTGCGCGGCCGGCGCATCGTCCGCCGCTGCTTCGCGCTGACACCGTCGAAGCTGGTGCTGCCGGCGTTCGGCGCGCTGACCGGCGGGCTCGATATCGGCGACGCCGCGATGGCGCGGGCGCTCGGCCGGCCGCTGACCGCGCTGGTCGCGACCCAGGAACGCCTGCTGCGGTTTCCGGTTGCGGGCTAGGCGGCGGCGTCCGATACTCGTGCCTCCAAGGGGGACCGCCATGACCGAATTCACCACCAGCCGCCGCGCACTGCTCACCGCCACCGCAGCACTCGCGGCACTGCCGGCACGCGCTGCGACCATTGCCGCGCCCGCTGTCTCCGCAACCGCGCGTGACACCTATGCCCGAGCCACCGTCATCGATGCGCTTGGCGGGGCCGGCAGCCAGGACGACCAGCCCGACCATGGCTTCGCGCCACGCTCGCTGAACGATGTGCGCGCCAGCGGCGTCACCGCGTGCAATGTCACGGTCAGCATGGTCGGCAACGGCCCCGAAACTTTCGAGGGCACCATCGCCAACATCGCCGCGTACAACCGCGAAATCGCGCAGCACCCCGATGTGTTCATGGCGATCCGCAACGCCGCCGACCTTAAAGCCGCCAAGGCGACCGGCCGCCTCGGGCTGATCTTCGGGCTGCAGGACAGCGCGCTGCTCGGCAACAGCTTCGACCGGCTCGACACGCTCGATGCGCTCGGCGTGCGGATCGCGCAGCCCACGTATAATCTGCGCAACCTTGCGGGCGACGGCGCCACCGAACCCGCCAACGGCGGGCTGAGCAAATTCGGCTACGCCTATCTCGCCGAACTCAACAAGCGGCGCATCGTCGTCGACCTGTCGCACGCCGGACAGCGCACGATTGCCGAGGGCATCGTCGCATCGAAATCCCCGCCGGCGATCACCCACACCGGCTGCCGCGCGCTGGTCGATCACCCGCGCAACACCGCCGATGCCGAATTGAAGGCGCTGGCCAACAAGGGCGGCGTCGCCGGCATCTATTTCATGCCGTACCTGCGCGTGAAGGGCCAGCAAATGGCCGCCGATGTCATCGCGCATATCGAACACGCGGTGCAGGTGATGGGCGAAGACCATGTCGGACTCGGCTCCGACGGCCAGATTTCGGCGATCGACCTGACGCCCGAATATCGCAAGAATTATGCCGAGGCGAACGCGCTGCGCAAATCATCGGGCATCGCCGCGCCCAACGAGAACGACGACGTCTACACCTTCGCCCCCGACCTCAACGGCCCGCGCAAATTCGAAACGCTGGCCGACGAGCTGTTGCGCCGTGGGTGGTCAACGACGCGCGTCGAGAAGATCCTCGGCGGGAATTTTGCGCGATTGTTTGGCGAGGTTTGGGGGTAGCGTCGTTGGCCCGAGCGGTCCGGCTGTATGCGACCGCATTTCTGTCACTACCTCTCCCTTGAGGGGAGAGGTCGACTCGCGCGTCAGCGCGGCGGGTGAGGGTGATCTAAACGGCTGCAGTGACAGCAAGAGCACCCTCTCCCGGGCCGGCTTCGCCGTCTCTCGACCTCTCCCCTCAAGGGAGAGGTGCAGAATGGCGACTTCCGACCCCGTAGCGGACATCCTAATTAGGACATCGAATGACTAATAGCTGCCGTTCAAACCAGCATCTTAAAGGCTGCAGCAGCTAGTCCAGCCACAGCGCC
>CALMPZ010000444.1 GCA_937871645.1 uncultured Polymorphobacter sp. | reverse complement strand
CTGCATTTGTTGCCGGTGATGGGTCCCGGCCTACGCCGGGATGACGGCAATGTTTTCAAATGGGTGCAGGCCTCAGGCCTGCCCGCCGGAGGCTCTTCAATCTCTGGCAAATCCCACAAAAAATGCCGGTGCGGTCGAAACCGCACCGGCATTTTTCAATGCGTATGCCCGCGAAGACTAGTCTTCGGCGGTGTCTTCTTCGACGATTTCGGCTGCGATGACTTCGTCGGTCGCGAGGCCGGGTTCGGCGTTGGGATCATAGGCTTCGGTGAAGCCGGCGTTGTCGCGTTCGAACATGTCGGCGGTGACATCGACGCCCTTGGCCTGCAGTTCGGCTTCTTCGGGCGAACGGGCGATGTTGACCTTGATGGTCACCGACACTTCGGGGTGCAGCGCGACGCGGACTTCGTACAGCCCGAGCGCCTTGATCGGACGATCAAGGATGATCTGGCTGCGGCTGACCTTGGCGCCGTCTTCGCTCAACGCTTCGGCGAGGTCGCGCGTGGCGACCGAACCATAGAGCTGACCGGTGTTCGATGCCTGGCGGATCAGAATGACCGACTTGCCTTCGACTGCCTTCGAATCTTCGATGGCGTGGTCGCGCTTCATCGCGTTCTCGGCCTCGATGTTGGCACGATTGGCTTCAAAGCGCTTCTTGTTGGCTTCCGAAGCGCGCAACGCCTTGTTGCGCGGCAGCAGGAAGTTGCGTGCGAAGCCGGGCTTGACCGAAACGATCTCGCCGATGTTGCCGAGCTTTTCGACGCGTTCGAGCAGAATGACATCCATTGCTACTCTCCTTACTTGACGAGGAAGGGCAGCAGGCCGAGGTGGCGGGCGCGCTTGATCGCCTGTGCCAGCTCACGCTGCTTTTTGCCCGAAACGGCGGTGATGCGCGACGGAACGATCTTGCCGCGCTCGGAGACGAAGCCCTGAAGCAGGCGGACGTCCTTGTAATCGATCTTGGGCGCATCGGCACCCGAGAACGGGCAGCTCTTGCGACGACGGAAGAAGGGGCGACCCATGTCTAAGGTCCTTTCTTAAGCGGCGCGCGGGCGGAAACCGCCGCCGCGTTCACCGGAATTGGCACCGTCACCACGCGGGGCGCGGTCACCACGGTCGCCGCGATCGGGACGGTCACCGCCGAAGCTGCGACCTTCGCGTTCGCCGCCGAAGCCGCCGCGCTCGCCACGGTCACCGCCACGGGGGCCGTCGCGCTCGCTGCGTTCCGAACGGCGCATCATCGCCGACGGGCCGGCTTCGAGTTCGTCGACACGGACGGTCATGTAGCGCAGGACATCTTCGCTGAGGCCGATCTGGCGCTCGAGTTCGGCGATCGCCGCGGCGGGCGCGTCGATGTCGAGCTGCACATAATGTGCCTTGCGGTTCTTCTTGATGCGATAGGCGATCGAGCGCAGGCCCCAATATTCGTTCTTGGCGACGCGGCCATTGCCATCGGTAATGATTTTGCTGAAGCCTTCCGTCAACGCTTCGACCTGGGCAGTTGCCAGGTCCTGACGCGCAAGGAAGACATGCTCGTAAAACGGCATGAAATACTCTCCTTTGGCCGATCGCTGACGGCGGACAATCCGACGCCCCTCCGGCTTTCTTCGATTTCGCAACCAGCTTGCGCAGGATGCGAAAAACAACGGCGGAGCCAAGGCCCCGCCGTCGTCGCGATGCTCTTTGTCAGAACCGCGCCCGAAACGCAAGTGGTCTCGGGCGCGGGCTCGTCGGGCTTAGCCCTTGGTCGAAACGTAAAGCGCCCACAGGTCGGCGACATCCTTCAAATAGCTCTTGGCATCGACTGCGGCGAACTGCGCCTTGGCAGCACCCATGTTGCCGGCCTTGACCAGCGCGATGCCGCCATACAGGCGCGCCTGGTCGGCGGTCGTGCCACCGGCCTTGGCGGCGGTGGCGAACGCAGCGGCGGCCTGCGGATACTGGCCGGCACCGAGGAAGGCGTTACCCGCCTGCAGCGCGGTCGCCGGGCTGGCAGCCTGCTTGGGGGCGGCGGCGAGCGCCGGTGCGGCGCGCGTTGTGGCCGCGGACATCAGCTTGGCGCTCATCGGATCGCCGCTGAGGTCGCCGGCCTTGGGCAGCACGGCAACCGCAGTGCCGGGCTGGTTGTTGACGATCGCCAGCTTGCCGAAATCGAGCCAGTCGACCGGACGGTCGATCGCGCCGGTCTGCTGCATCAGGTAGAAGCTGGCGAGGCGCGCTTCGGGGCGCATCGACGTCTGCATGAAGTTGGTGAGCAGCGCCTTCCAGCGTTCGGGGCTCGAATCGACCTTGATGAGCTTGGTCGTGGTGGCGAGATAGCCCGCCTTGTCGCCCGACTTGTACTGCGCGGCGGCAAGGCTCCCCAGATACGCCGGCTTGGGGCCAGCTGTGCGGATCAGGTTCTGATAGGCGACAACCGCGTCCTTCGAACGCCCGGTCTTCAGATACGACTGCGCGATGATGACCTGCATGCCTTCGCCGCCGCCGCGCTTGGCGGCCGCGATTGCCTTGTCATACTGGCCGGCCTGGTAATACAGCGGCGCCAGCTGCGTGGCGGGCGCGCCGATGCTTTCGAGCTCGGCCGCGGCTTTGCCGTACTGGCCGGCGCGGGTGTAGACATAGCCCGCCATCTCGGCGACCTTGCGGCGTTCTTCATCGGTCTTGGCAGCCGCGCGCGCCTGATCGACAGCCTTGATCGCGGCGCCGGTGTTGCCGGCCTTGGCGGCAGCGGCGGCCGACTGCAACGGCTTGCCGACCGCTGACGAAACGGCAGCGGCACCCGGTGCAGCGACGACCAGCGCGGCGAGCACGCCGGCGAGCGAGGCCCGGGCAGCGATACGTTGCATGACAGACTTCATGATGATCCTCTTGGGTTTGAAAAAGACAAAACGACTCTACCCGCCCGCGTGTGGCCGGTTGATGAACGAGGCGACATTATCGAATCATTCGCCGCGCGCAAACCCAAATGGCAGAATGTCGACCGGCGCGTTAAGGGAACAATGTTGCCCAAGCCGCACGATTGTTGCCAGCGGCGGGCCGATTGCCTAATCGCGCGGTGACGAAAACAACGGGACGGGGTCGCCGCAACAGGCCCCAAGGGGAGTGAGTGATGCGCAGGGCTTTTGTGTTTCCGGGGCAGGGCAGCCAGGTCGTTGGCATGGGGCGCGCGCTTGCCGCCGCCAGCCCGGTGGCGCGCGCGACGTTCGAGGAAGTCGATGACGCGCTGGGCCAGAAGCTGTCGGCGCTGATGTTCGACGGCCCCGAGGACGCGCTGCAACTCACCGCCAACGCCCAGCCCGCCATCATGGCGCTGAGCATCGCCGTGCTGCGCGTGCTCGAAAGCGACGGGTTCCGGCTGGCCGACAAGGCCGCCTATGTCGCGGGCCACAGCCTCGGCGAATATAGCGCCCTGTGCGCGGCGGGTGCGCTGAGCCTTGCCGACACGGCGCGGCTGCTCAAGCTGCGCGGCACCGCGATGCAGGCCGCCGTGCCGGTCGGCGTCGGCGCGATGGCGGCGCTGCTCGGCGCGACAATCGAACAGGCCGAAGCTGCCGCGCGTGATGCCGCGCAGGGCGAAACCTGCACCGTCGCCAACGACAATGCGCCGGGCCAGGTCGTCATTTCGGGCCACAAGGCCGCGGTCGAGCGCGCCATCGAGATTGCGAAGACCTTGGGCGTCAAGCGCGGCATGCTGCTGCCGGTGTCGGCACCGTTCCACTGCGCGCTGATGCAGCCCGCCGCCGATGCCATGGCGGCGGCGCTCGCCACCGCCGCGTTGAACGGCCCGTTCGTGCCGCTGGTCGCCAATGTCACTGCCGCACCGGTCACCGACGCCGACACCATCCGCGGGCTGCTGGTCGAGCAGGTCACCGGCATGGTGCGCTGGCGCGAATCGGTGCTGGCGATGGCCGAACTCGGCACCGAATGCTTCGTCGAACTCGGCGGCAAGGTCGTCGGCCCGATGATCAAGCGCATCACCCCCGAGCTGCAAGTCGACCACGCCGGCGACATGGACAGCATCGAAGCTCTCGCGAAAGGACTATGACCATGTTCGATTTGACCGGCATGACCGCGCTCGTCACCGGCGCCAGCGGCGGGCTGGGTTCCGCCATCGCGCGCGGCCTTGCAGCACAAGGCGCGCGCGTCGCGCTGTCGGGGACGCGCGTTGCACCGCTCGAAGCGCTCGCCGCCGAACTGCCCGGGTCGGTGGTGCTGGCGTGCGACCTGTCCGACGGCGCCGCTGTCGATGCCCTCGTCGGCCGCGCCGTCGAGGCGCTGGGGTCGCTCGACATCCTCGTCAACAACGCCGGGGTGACGCGCGACAACCTCGCGATGCGCATGAAGGACGAGGAATGGGACACCGTCATCCGCGTCAACCTTGAGGCCGCTTTTCGCCTTGCCCGCGCCGCGCTGCGCCCGATGATGAAGGCGCGCCACGGTCGCATCATCTCGGTGACTTCGGTCGTCGGCGTGACGGGCAACCCTGGGCAGGTCAACTACGCCGCGTCGAAGGCCGGGCTCATCGGCATGTCGAAGGCGCTGGCGCAGGAAGTCGCCAGCCGCAACGTCACCGTCAACTGCGTCGCGCCGGGGTTCATCACCTCGCCGATGACCGACGTGCTGCCCGAAGCGCAGAAAGCAGCGCTGACAGCACGGATTCCCGCCGGCCGACTGGGCGAAGGCGCCGATATCGCTGCTGCGGTGGTGTATCTGGCGTCGCGCGAGGCGGCCTATGTCACCGGCCAGACGCTGCACGTCAACGGCGGGATGGCGATGATTTAGCAGGGCAGAACCGCCCCAAGCTGCGCCCTGCCACTTGCCACAAGGCGCGCGCGCGGCTATCGGCTTGGGGGACACAAATCAGGGGCACCGCGGCGCCAGCCAAGGTCAGTCATATTCGGAAGGAATCAACATGAGCGACATCGCAGACCGCGTTAAGAAGATTGTCGTCGAGCACCTCGGCGTCGAAGCCGACAAGGTCACGACCGAATCGAGCTTCATCGACGATCTCGGTGCCGACAGCCTCGACACTGTCGAGCTGGTGATGGCGTTCGAAGAAGAATTCGGCGTCGAAATCCCCGACGATGCAGCCGAGAAGATCCTGACCGTCAAGGACGCGATCGGCTTCATCGAGGCCAACGCCGCGGCCTGAGCCGCGCGCGCCGGGAAGATCAGCTTGATCATCGACCTGCCAAGACGGCTCTCCGCACACGCCGGGGAGCCGTTTTGTTTGGCGCTTGTCCGTAAGCGCTGGCAGTATGAACTAAGGGCCAAGCAGCGCCCGCTGGCGGCAGGGGTTGCCGCCACCAACGAAAGGAAGCGCCAATGCGCCGCGTCGTCGTAACCGGACTGGGCATGGTCACACCGCTGGGGGCCAGCGTCGAACGCACCTGGGCGAACATCCTCGCCTCGAAATCCGGCGCCCGCCAGATCACGCGCTTTGACGCCAGCGACTATGCCTGCACGATTGCCTGCGAAGTGCTGCGCGGCGACGGCAGCGGCGAGACCTTCGACGCCGACCTCCGCGTCGACCACAAGGTCCAGCGCCAGGTCGATCCGTTCATCATCTACGGCATCGATGCCGCGTCACAGGCGCTCGAAGACGCCGGGCTGACCGACATGAGCGAGGAAGAACGCTACCGCGCCGGCGTGCTGATGGG
>CALMPZ010000443.1 GCA_937871645.1 uncultured Polymorphobacter sp. | reverse complement strand
ACTCACCCCGCTCGGCTGGCGCCGAGTCGCCCTCTCCCGCGAGGGGAGAGGGGCAGGGTGTCGCGTCCGCGAAAGCCCCCGCGTTTGTCGATACCGGCATCCCGCACGAAGCGGTCAAGCTGTCGAACATGCGCAAGACCATCGCGCGGCGGCTGGCGGAATCGAAGGCGACGATCCCGCATATCTATCTGACCGTCGATATCCGGCTCGATGCGCTGCTCAAACTGCGCGGCGAGCTCAATGCGGCGCTGGAGCCGCGCGGCATCAAGCTGTCGGTCAACGATATGCTGATCAAGGCGCTCGCCGCCGCGCTGATCGAAGTGCCGGCGTGCAACGTCAGCTTCGCCGGCGACACGCTGATCAAATACAGTCGCGCCGATATTTCGGTCGCGGTATCGGTGCCGACCGGCCTCATCACGCCGATCATCGCCGACGCATCGAACAAGGCGCTGTCGGCGATCTCGACCGAAATGAAGGCGCTCGCCGACAAGGCCAAGGCCGGAAAGCTGCAGCCGCACGAGTTCCAGGGCGGCACCGCCAGCCTGTCGAACATGGGCATGTACGGCATCAAGCAGTTCGAAGCCGTCATCAACCCGCCGCAGGGCATGATCATGGCGATCGGCGCCGGCGAAAAGCGGCCCTATGTGGTGAACGACGCGCTGGCGATTGCCACCGTCATGTCCGCCACCGGCAGCTTCGACCACCGCGCCATCGACGGCGCCGACGGCGCGCAGCTGATGAAGGTGTTCAAGGAACTGTGTGAAAGCCCGCTGGGGTTGGTGGCGTGACTCTTCCCTCTCCCCTTGCGGGAGAGGGCGACTCGCGCTTGCGCGAGCGGGGTGAGGGGTCTGCCACAACGCCGCGAACGTCACATCTGGCCCATGCCCGCACCATGCGCGCCACGCCAACTGACGCCGAGCGTGCACTTTGGCGCTTGCTCCGCGACCGCCGCATGCTGGCATGGAAGTTCCGTCGGCAAGTTGTGGTCGGACCGTATATCGCCGACTTCATGTGCTACGAGGCGCGACTGATTGTCGAGGCTGACGGCGGGCAGCACGGCGATAATGCCCTCGATGGGGTGCGGACGGCTTGGCTGGAGGGGCAGGGATTCCGCGTGCTGCGGTTCTGGAACAATGCGATCTTGACGAATGGTGACGGTGTGGCGCGGTCGATATTGGCCGCGCTTGAAGACCCCCTCACCCCGCTCGGCTGCGCCGAGTCGCCCTCTCCCGCAAGGGGAGAGGGGAAGGAAGGATGACGATGGCTGAAGCGTTTGATCTAGTGATTTTGGGCTCGGGCCCCGGCGGTTATGTCGCCGCTATCCGCGCGGCGCAGTTGGGCATGAAGGTCGCGATTGTCGAGCGCGAGCGGCTTGGCGGCATCTGCCTCAACTGGGGGTGCATCCCGACCAAGGCGCTGCTGCGGACGTCGGAAATCTACCACTATATGACGCATGCCGATGCTTACGGTCTGTCGGCGACCGGTGTGTCGTTCGACCTCGCCAAGATCGTCGAACGCTCGCGCAAGGTGGCGGGGCAGCTCAATGGTGGCGTCAAGGGATTGATGAAGAAGAACAAGGTGACCGTCGTCGAAGGCGTCGGTGCGCTGACCGGGGCCACCGAGGTCACTGTCACCACCGGCGATACGACGCGCGTGCTGTCGGGCAAGAACGTCATCGTCGCCACCGGTGCCCGCGCGCGCGACCTGCCGGGCGTCAGCGCTGACGGCAAGCGTGTCTGGACGTATCGCCACGCGATGGTGCCGGCCGAAATGCCCACCAAGCTGCTGGTCATCGGATCAGGCGCCATCGGCGTCGAATTCGCCAGCTTCTACAGCGACATGGGCGCGAAGGTCACCGTCGTCGAAATGCTCGACCGCGTGCTGCCGGTCGAAGACGAGGACGTGTCGGCGTTCATGGCGAAGGCACTGGCCAAGCAGGGCATGACCATTGTCACCGGTGCCAAGATCTCCGACGTCAAACCCGGCGCCGACAGCGTCAGCGCGACCATCACTACCGCCGACGGCACGGCCACCACCGACAGCTACAGCCATGTCATCGTCGCCATCGGCATCGTGCCCAATACCGAAAACATCGGGCTGGAGGCGCTCGGCGTCAAAACCGACCGCGGGCATATCGTCACCGACGGCTATGGCGCGACCGGCGTGCCCGGTCTGTGGGCGATCGGCGACGTCACCGGCCCGCCGTGGCTGGCGCACAAGGCGAGCCATGAGGGCGTCATCGCGGTCGAGAAAATGGCAGGTGTGGCCGGTGTCCACCCGCTCGATACTGGCAACATCCCCGGCTGCACCTACAGCCGCCCGCAGGTCGCCAGCGTCGGCATGACCGAGGCCAAGGCGATTGCCGCCGGTCACGCCGTCAAGGTCGGCAAGTTTCCGTTCATCGGCAACGGCAAGGCCATAGCGCTGGGCGAGGCCGAAGGCTTTGTCAAAACCGTGTTTGATGCCGCGACCGGCGAGCTGCTCGGCGCGCACATGGTCGGCGCCGAAGTCACCGAGCTGATCCAGGGCTATGTGGTCGCGCGCCAGCTCGAAACCACCGAAGTCGAACTGCAACACGCGGTTTTCCCGCACCCGACACTATCGGAGATGATGCATGAATCGGTTCTCGATGCCTATGGCCGCGCGCTGCATTATTAGCGCGCTGGCGTTGTTCGCCGCGCCGGTTTCTGCGGCGGTGGTCAACAGCAGCCCCGGCCATTTCACGCTGGGCTATACCAGCACGGTCAAAGCGACCCCCGACCAGGTCTGGGCGACCGTTGTCAATCTGCCGGGCTGGTGGTCAGCTGCGCACAGCTATTCCGGCAAGGCGGCGAACCTGTCGATCGACCCACGCGCCGGCGGCTGTTGGTGCGAACGCTGGACCGGCCCCAAGGGCGAGGCCAACAGCATCGAACACGCCCGCATCGTCATGGCAATGCCGGGCAAGGTCCTGCGCGCCGTTGGCGGCTTCGGGCCGCTGCAGCAGGCGCCGATTTATGCGGTGCTGAGTATCGAGATGAAGCCCGTCGACGGCAGCACGCAGCTGCGTATGACCTATGCCGCATCGGGCGATATCGCGGGCGGCATGGCGGAAATCGCGCCGGCGATTGACGGCGTGCTCGGCCAGCAATTCGACAATCTGGTCAAGGTGACGGCGCGCTAGAGGTTAAGAGCCTCCGGCGGGCAGGGGTGACCCCTGCACCCATTTGAAGAGCGCCAAACAATCGGGTGCAGGCCTCAGGCCTGCCCGCCGGAGGC
>CALMPZ010000442.1 GCA_937871645.1 uncultured Polymorphobacter sp. | reverse complement strand
CGAGGCTGGTGCGGCTGGCGACAGAGGCCTCGACGCTGAGCACTTCGTAAACGCGCTTGTCGATGCGCGCGTCGATGCCCACCAGCGTTTCGAGCGGCAGGTCGGCCAGCAGGCAGCCGGCGCTTTCGGCAGCCTTCACCGCGCGGCCGGTGATGTGGTGCGCCTCGCGGAACGGCACGTCGGCGACGCGCACCAGCCAGTCGGCAAGGTCGGTTGCAGTCGAATAGCCCTCCGCGGCGGCAGCGCGCATCCGCGCGGTGTCGAAACTCAAGGTTTCGACCATGCCGGTCATCGCGGCGATGCTGAGTGCCAGCAGGTCATAGGCCTCGAACACCGGCGGCTTGTCGTCCTGCATGTCCTTCGAATAGGCCAGCGGCAGGCCCTTCATCGTCACGCTGAGCGCGGTCAGGCAGCCGAGCAGCCGCCCCGAATGGCCGCGCACCAGTTCGGCGGCATCGGGGTTGCGCTTCTGCGGCATGATCGACGAACCGGTGGAGAACGCATCGGGCAGCTTGACGAAGCCGAACATCTGGCTCGCCCAAACAATGATTTCCTCGGCCAGCCGCGACAGGTGCAGCCCGGTCATTACCACGCAGCTGAGGAATTCGAGCGCAAAATCGCGGTCCGAAACGCTGTCGAGCGAGTTCGCCGTCGGCCGGTCGAAACCCAGCGCCGTTGCCACCGAGGCGCGGTCGAGCGGGAAGCTGGTACCGGCGAGTGCTGCCGAACCCAGCGGACATTCGTTCATGCGCGCCCGCGCATCGGCAAAGCGGCTGCGGTCGCGCCGCGTCATTTCGACATAGGCGAGCAGGTGATGGCCCAGAGTCACCGGCTGCGCGACCTGCAGATGCGTGAACCCCGGCATGACGCTGTCGGCATGTTCTTCGGCACGCGCCAGCAGCGCCGCTTCGAACGCCCCCAGCCCGGCGTCGATGGCATCGACAGCGTCACGTACCCACAGCCTGAAGTCGGTCGCGACCTGGTCGTTGCGCGAGCGCGCAGTGTGCAGGCGGCCGGCGGCGGGACCGATCAGCTCCGCCAGCCGCGTTTCGACGTGCATGTGAATGTCTTCGAGTGTCGGATCCTCGACCAGCCCACCGGCGGCGTACTCGGCTTCGATCTGCTCGAGCCCGGCCAGAATCGCCTCGATATCCGCGGTCGCGACAATGCCCTGGCGGCCGAGCATTGCGGCATGCGCCTTCGAGCCGGCGAGGTCCTGTTGCCACAGCCGCTTGTCGAAGCCGATGGATGCGTTAATGTCGCGCATCACGGCAGACGGGCCCGCCCCGAAGCGGCCGCCCCACAACTGATTGGACTTTGATGTGCGCGTCGTAATCGCAACGCTCCTGCTGACAGTTTCGCTCCAGGCCTGCGGGTCGAAAACCCCGGCAACGGATGGCAACGCCGATACGGCAAAGCCCGGCACCCCGCAAGCCAGCGCCGCCGCGACCGTCGCGGTCGATCGCAGCCACGCCGGCACGCCGGCACCGACGTTTGCGTTCGAAGCGCGTGGCGGTGCCATCAAGCATATGGCCAATTTCGGCGGCAAGCCGGTGCTGGTCAATCTGTGGGCGAGCTGGTGCGCGCCGTGCGTCGCCGAATTGCCAGCGCTCGATGCACTGGCCAGCGCCAAGGCCGAGACGCTGACCGTGCTGGCGGTTTCGCAGGACATGGAGGGCTGGAAAGCCGTCGACAAACGCTTCAAGCCCGACGCCTTCGCCAAGCTGACACCCTACCTCGACCAGCCCGGCAACTACGCACTCGCTGTGGGTGCCAAAGGCCTGCCAATATCGATCCTGTACGACGCGGCGGGCAAGGAAGTCTGGCGCGTCGCGCGGCCGCTCGAATGGAACAGCGCCGAAGTACGGGCGCTGCTGCCGTGAATGTGGTCAGTCTTTACGGGTATGGCGGGTAGGGATTTAAGGGCCTCCGGCGGGCAGGCCTGAGGCCTGCACCCTTTTGAACAAATAGTTCGTCATCCCGGCGAAGGCCGGAACCCAGTTACTTGCTTCGGTGGCAAAAAAATAGAAGCTGGGTCCCGGCCTTCGCCGGGATGACGAACGAAAAAACAATCGGGGGCAGGCCTCAGGCCTGCCCGCCGGAGGCCCTTTTCAACCCCGCCCAATCCAATGCAACGCCGCCCCGTGCGCCGTCAGCCAGCGCCGCGACGTGCCGGGATCGACATCGGCGAGTGACCGCGCCAGCGCCCAGAAGTCGGGCCCGTGGTTATGGTGCACCAAATGCGCGACTTCGTGCGCGACAACGCTCTGGCGGATCCATGCGGGCGCGAGAATGAGGCGCCAGCTATAGGCGATGGCGCCGGTGGACGAGCAGCTGCCCCAACGCGACGCCGGATCGCGGACGCTGACGGTGCCGACGGATCTGCCGGCGGCGGCAGCGAGCGCGCGGGTTTCGGGTTCGAGCCGGTCGAGCGCCTGCGTGCGTAGCCAGCGCGTCGTGCGGCCCGATAGCGTCGAGCGCGGCCCCCCGACATAAAGCGTCGTGCCGATCTGGCGGACGCCGCGCGCATTGGTTTCGTCCCAGTCGAGCAGCAGTTGGCCGCTTTCGAACGGAATCAGCGCGCCCGGTGCGAACGGCAGCGGCCGCGGCCAGCTGGTGACGCGCGCGGCGATCCAGCCATGTTGCGCGTCGAGCAGTGCCAGCGCGTCGCGAATCGGCGCGCGTGGCGGCAACGTCAGCCGGACGACACCATGCACAGCATCGGCGCGCAGTGAAATGCGCCGCGCACGGGCGTTGCGCACCACCGCGACCGCGACCTGACGCCCGCCAATGTCGATATCGGGCACCGCGTCGGGAGTCTTGCGACGGAACAGCCCGAACATGGGGTTAGCGCCCGGGCTCGATGATATGATCTTCGAGCGGGCCGGCGTCATCCTCGCTGACCGTCCAGCCGCGCACCGAGATTCCGGCGCGGTGCACCGATTCGGGATCGCCGCTGACCAGCGGGTGCCAGTCGGCGAGGCCCTGGCCGCGCTGCAGCCGCAGATAGGCGCAACTGTCCGGCAGCCAGTCGAGCGTTTCGACCTTTTCGGGCGTCAGCCGCACGCATTCGGGGACGTGCGCGCGGCGATTGCGATAGTCGCTGCACTGCCCGGTGCGCCGGTTGAGCAGGCGGCAGGCGACGTTGGTCGCGTGCAGTTCGCCGGTGTCTTCGTCCTCGAGCTTGTGGACGCAGCATTTGCCGCAGCCGTCGCACAGGCTTTCCCATTCGGTGCGGGTCATTTCGCGCAGCGTCTTGGTTTCCCAAAACGGTTTGGGCGCATCAGCGGACATATTTGTCGAGATCGGCGGCAATTTGGTCGGCGGTGCCGGTGTGATCGGTGAAGCTGATCGGCGCGCCGTCGGGGCCCATCAGATAAATCATTGCGGTGTGATCGATCAGATAGTCAGCTGCGCCTTCGGGGCCGGCCTTTTTCGCGTATACGCGGTAGGCCTTTTTGGCGGCGTCGACCTGCGCGACGCTGCCGCCAAGCCCGACGAGGCGCGGATGGAACGCCGTGACGAAGTCCTTGAGCACCGCCGTGGTATCGCGTTCGGGGTCGACGGTGACGAACACCGGTACGACCTTTGCCGCACGTGCGGGGTCTTGCTTTTCGAACGTCCGCAGTGCCGTCGCCAGCTTCTGGGCGTCGAGCGGGCAGACATCGGGGCAGAAGGTGTAGCCGAAATAGACCAGCATGTAGCGGCCGGCGAAATCCTTTTCAGTGACGGTGCGGCCGTCCTGGTCGACCAGCGTGAACGGCCCGCCAATCTGCGCCCCGGCCAGCGGCCCGGCGGGCGCGCGCGGCGCCTGCACCGCCCACAGCACCAGCGCGCCCACAGCACACAGCAACGCCAGCGCGATCGCGGCGGTCTGGAACGAAAGGCGGCGTCTGTTCATCGACGGTTGCTCTGGCTAAGATAGGACGTGCTGGGTTTCATAGGTTGGACGGGTGAAAATGTCGATTATCTGGCGGCGGCCCATTGCCGCACTGTCGCTGGCGCTGATGCTCCTGATGGCTGCGGTGCCGGCTGCGGCGCAGTTTTCGGATTCGTACACGTTCCTGAAGGCGGTGACCGACAAGGACGTCGCCAAGGCGCGTGAAATCATCGACAAGCCGGGCACCACCGTCGTCAATGCCCGCGAACGCGATACCGGCGAAACAGCACTGATCATCGTCGTCAAGCGCAGCGACCTGCCGTGGATGGGCTTCCTGCTGCAGGCCGGCGCCGACCCCAATCTGCGCGACAATGACGGCAATGCACCGATCCTGCTCGCCGCAATTTCGGGGTTTTCCGAAGGCGTGCGCGTGCTGCTGATCGTCAAGGCGCGCGTCGATACGCCGAACAACCTAGGCGAAACCGCGCTGATCAAGGCCGTGCAGCGCCGCGACGTGGTGACCGCGCAGATGCTGCTCGATGCCGGCGCCAACCCTGACATCGTCGATCACGCCAGCGGCTATTCGGCGCGCCAATATGCAGCGCAGGACCCGCGCGGCGGCGCCATCGCCAAGCTGCTCAAGGACGCCCCGGTGCGCAAGATGAGCCCGCAGCAGCAGGGCCCGTCGCTCTAGCGCCGGCGCGGCACTTCATGTCGCATGGCCGTTGCGCCGGGCCGGCGCTATAACGTCGCGCATGGACAAATCGCGCTCCCTGGTTGCCGACGCGCTCGAACGTTCGGGCGTCCGCGTCCAGACGCTGGTGATGCTGCGCTGGATCGCGATCACCGGCCAGCTCGCGACGATCGGCTTTGTCGGGCTTTACCTGCAATTTCCGCTGCCCTGGGCGGCGCTGATCTCGGCGATTGCCGCGGCGGCGGTACTCAACGTCGGGCTGGCGACGCTGTATCCGCGTAACGCCCGGCTCGAAGGCCGCGAGGCGCTGCTCCACCTGATGTTCGACATGGCGCAGGCCGGCATCATGCTGTTCCTGACCGGCGGCCTGACCAATCCGTTCGCGGTGCTGCTGCTGGTGCCGATCACCATTTCGGCGACGCTGCTGTCGGCGCGCGGCATGCTGGTCATGATGGCGCTGGGGTTGACCGTGCTGGTCATCGAATCGCGGATGCCGCTGCCGTTGCCTTGGCGCGGCGCACCGATCGAACTGCCTGATATCTATCATTTCGGCGTCTTCATCGCGATCGCCAACGGCATGATCTTCATCGCCGGCTATGTCTGGCTGGTGTCGGCTGAATCGCGGCGACGAGCCCAAGCGCTGGTCGCCACACAGGCGGCATTGGAGCGCGAATCGCGGCTGTCGGCGCTCGGCGCACTGGCGGCGGCGGCGGCACACGAACTCGGCGGGCCATTGGGCACGATCACGCTGATCGCGCACGAACTCGTCGAGCAGCTCGGCAATGACCCCGATTTCGGCGATGATGTCCGCCTGCTCGAGGCCGAAGCGGCGCGCAGCCGCGCCATATTGGTCGGCATCGCACGCCGCGCCGAGGCCGAAGACCCCTTCCCGCTGCTGACCATCGACGCGCTGCTGCACGAAGTCGTCCACGGCGTCACGCCGTCGCGCGTCCCCATCGCCATAGAGACCGCGCAAGCCCCCGACCTGCGGCTGCGCCGCACGCCGGAGCTGCTGCACGGCCTGAACAACCTGGTGTCGAATGCCGTGCGCCATGCCGGCTCGAAGGTCGAAATCCGGCTTGAAGCCAATTCGAGCGAAGTCCGGCTGCGCGTCAGCGATGACGGTGCCGGCTTCGACCGCGATCTGCTGCCGCACCTGGGTGAACCCTATCTCGGGCCGTCACGGTCGCGGTCGGGGAGCACCGGGCTGGGCATTTTCATCGCCACGACCTTGCTCGAACGCACCGGCGCACACCTCGAATTCGGCAACCGCCCGCACGGCGGCGCGCGGGTCGACATTCGCTGGCAGCGCTCCCATATCGAAGCCACGACACCACCCAACGTCCACTGATCCGCACAGGATAAAATCGATGCCCACCACCGATGCTGCCGATCCCGTCGCCGCCGAAGCCGCAGCGCGCATGCCGCTGCTGCTGGTCGATGACGATGCGCCGTTCCGCCAACGGCTGGCGATGATGCTCGAACGCCGCGGCTTTGCCGTCACCGCCGTCGCCGGGCTGGCCGAGGCGCGCAACGCGGTGACCGCGCTCTCCGCTGGCAACACACCGAGCCACGCCGTTGTCGACATGCGGCTGGGTGACGGCAACGGGCTCGATCTCGTCACCGAATTGCGCGCCCGCTGGCCCGAAATGCGCATCGTCATCCTGACCGGCTATGGCAACCTCGCGACCGCGGTATCGGCGGTGAAGGCCGGCGCGGTCGACTATCTCGCCAAGCCTGCCGACCCCGAAGACATCATCGGCGCGCTGCTTGCCACAGGCACCACCGCCGAAGCCCCCGCCGAGCCGATGTCGGCCGATCGCGTGCGTTGGGAGCACATCACCCGCGTCTATGAACTGTGCGACCGCAACGTCTCCGAAACCGCGCGGCGGCTCAAGATGCACCGCCGCACGTTGCAGCGCATCCTCGCCAAACGTAGCCCGAAGTAAGATTGACGGTGCTCGCGCTCGTTGCGGCGGCAGTGGTGGCAACAACGCCGGCGCCGCAGCCTGCGCCCAGCGTTTCGGGGAGCTGGCCCGCCGAGGTTATCGCCGCAGCGCAAGCCGACTGCACGCGGCTGCTGACGGGCCTCGACGTGACCGCCAAGCCGCTGCCGCCGGTCGGTTCAGCCGACAGCTGCGGTGCCCCCGCGCCGGTCGAAGTCACCGCGATCGCCGGGGTCAAGCTGGCACCCGCCGCGACGCTGTCGTGCCCGATGGTCGCGGCGCTGCACCACTGGGTAACAGACACGCTGCAGCCGCTGGCGCAATCGATGCTCGCCACGCGCGTCACCAGCATCGCCAACGCCTCCTCCTACGTCTGCCGCAGCCGCAACCACATCGCCGGCGCCAAGATCAGCGAACACGCCCGCGCCAATGCGCTCGACATGGCGTCGTTCACCTATGCCCGCGCCGATCTGCCGGCGGGCTGGGCGCAGTGGCTCGGCGCCGACGGCAAGCCGGTGGCCGGCAGCTTCATCGAGCGCGTGCGGCTGGGGGCGTGCAGCGATTTCACCACGGTGCTCGGGCCGGGGGCGGACGAGTATCACGGCGATCATTTCCACCTCGACGTGCTGGCGCGCAAAAACGGGTATCGGATTTGCCAGTAGGCAAAGAAAGGGCCTCCGGCGGGCAGGCCTGAGGCCTGCACCCGTTTGAAGAGCGCCAAACAAATGGGTGCAGGCCTCA
>CALMPZ010000441.1 GCA_937871645.1 uncultured Polymorphobacter sp. | reverse complement strand
ACTTCTACACGCTCGACTACACGCTGCCGCAATAGGCGCGCTTGCTCCCAACAATCGGGTGCAGGGCTCAGCCCTGCCCGACGGAGGCTCTGTCTCGTTCACCTTGCCCCGTGACGTCGGGCGCCGAGCGCGCTAGAGACGGGGTTTGCTTGACTGACCTTGTTCGGAAATCACTTTGACCACGCTTTACCACGCCTATGCGGCGCATGTTGCCGATGCCATTGCCGGGCTTGTTGCCAGCGGCGAGCTGCCTGCCGGGCTCGACACGCGCGGCGTGACGGTCGAGGCGCCGCGCGATCCGACGCATGGTGACCTCGCGACCAACGCCGCGATGGTGCTGGCCAAGCCCGCCGGCAAGAAGCCGCGCGATATTGCCACCGGCATCGCCTGGGCACTGGCGCAATTGCCTGACGTCGAGACCGCCGAAGTCGCGGGGCCGGGGTTCCTCAACATCCGGCTGAAGCCCGGCGTCTGGCAGGCCGAGCTGGCGACGATGCTGCGTGACGGCGAGGCCTATGGCCGCTCGACCATGGGTGCCGGCGCGCCGGTTAATGTGGAGTATGTCAGCGCCAATCCGACGGGGCCGATGCACATGGGGCATTGCCGCGGCGCGGTGGTCGGTGACGCGCTCGCCAGCCTGATGGACTATGCCGGCTTCAAGGTGACGCGCGAATATTACATCAACGATGCCGGCGGGCAGGTCGATACTTTGGCGCGGTCGGTGCATCTGCGTTACCGCGAAGCGCTCGGCGAGACGGTCGAAATTCCCGAGGGCTTTTACCCCGGCGACTATCTGGTGCCGGTCGGCGAAGCACTGGCTGCGGAGTTTGGTGACCGCTTTGTCGGCAAGCCCGAAAGCCAGTGGCTGGCGCTGTTCAAGGAACGCGCTGTCGCGTTGATGATGGAGCGTATCCGCGAGGATCTGGCGCTGCTCGGCATCCGCCAGGACGTGTATTTTTCCGAAGCCAGCCTCGATGCGCGCGGCGCGGTGCAGGGTGCGCTCGACACGCTGGCCGCCAAGGGGCTGATTTACGAAGGCGTGCTCGAGGCGCCGAAAGGCGAGGCGGCGGACGACTGGGAGCCGCGGCCGCAGACCTTGTTCAAGGCGAGCCAGTTTGGCGACGACAGCGATCGTGCACTCAAGAAGTCCGACGGCAGCTGGACCTATTTCGCCGGCGATGTGGCGTATCACTATGACAAGCTGACGCGCGGCTTCACGCAGCTGGTGGACATGTTCGGCGCCGACCATGGTGGCTATGTCAAGCGCATGCAGGCGGCGGTGCGCGCCTTGTCGGACAACAAGGTGCCGCTCGACATCAAGCTGGTGCAGATGGTCAAGCTGCTGCGCGCCGGCGAGCCGGTCAAGATGTCGAAGCGTTCGGGGTCGTTCGTGACCTTGGCCGATGTGGTGCAGGAAGTCGGCAAGGACGTCGTGCGCTTCATTATGCTGACCAAGCGGTCGGACAGCCAGCTCGATTTCGACTTTGCCAAGGTGGTCGAGCAGTCGCGCGACAACCCGGTGTTCTATGTCCAGTACGCGCACGCGCGCATCCATTCGCTGCAGCGCCGCGCGGCGGAAGCCGGCATCGTGTTGCCCGAAGCTGATCTGTCGCTGCTCGACGACGAGGAGCTGGCGCTGGTGAAATTTGCCGCGACCTGGCCGCGCACCGTCGAGGCGGCGGCGGAGGCGCGCGAGCCGCACCGCATTGCCTTCTACCTCGGCGATCTGGCGGCGAATTTCCACGCATTGTGGAACCGCGGCAATGATGATGCGTCGCGGCGCTTCGTGCTGGCAGACAATCCGGCGCTGACATCGGCACGACTGGCGCTGGCGCGCGGAATCGGGCAGATTATCCGCAACGGCCTCGGCGTCATGGGCGTCGAGCCGGTGGAGGAAATGCACTGAGATGGCCCCCCCTTCTGGAAGACATCGTGATGATGACGAAGCGCCGTGGTTGGCCGAAGTCGAAAGCGACGGCCATACTTCGACATTGGTGCCGCGCGGACGCTTTATCGGCGGCGTGACGCTGTTCGTGCTGCTGCTGCTGCTGGTCGTCATCGGCATCTATTTCATCGCGCAGACCAAGCAGGACGGCGCCACCGGCACGCCCGTCGAGCGCGCCGAGGATGCGCCGCTGATTGCGGCCGAACCGGGGCCGTACAAGGTCAAGCCGGCGGACCCGGGCGGGCTCAAGGTTCCCGGCTTCAAAGATACGATGCACTGTATCAGCGAAGGCAATTGCCCTGAACCGGTCGACATCAATGGCCCAATGCCCGAAGAACCCGGGCCGCGTCCGGGCGAGGCGCCTGTAGAGCTTTTGCCGCCGGGTGATGAATTGCCCGCCATTCCGCCGGCTGCACCGGTCGCGCGTCCGGCTGTGCCCGCTGCACCAGTGGTGAGCGCGCCGAAGCCGACGGTCGCCGTGCCGCCGGTGGCGACCGTGCCGCCGCGCCCCAAGCCCGGGGCATCGACGACGGTGCCGCTGGTCAAGGCGACGGTCGCCGCGCCACCGCGCCCGGTACCTGCACCGGCAGCCACACCCGCAAGCGGTGGCACGACGCTGCAGCTTGGCGCGTTTTCGAGTGCCTCCAAGG
>CALMPZ010000440.1 GCA_937871645.1 uncultured Polymorphobacter sp. | reverse complement strand
ACGACGAGAGCGGCGAAACCTGGCTCAAGCGCATCACCGAAGTCTATCACAGCGCCGTCTGGCTCAACCCGACGCCCGAAAAGCATTGGGGCCATGGCCAGTCGATCCAGATGACCAAGACGCTGATGGAGGGTCGCATGTACCCGCTCAGCCTCGAGGGCATGGACCGTGCGATGCGCGAGCTGACACGCACGCGCTAGGCGCAACGCACGACCGCGTACGGAAAAGGCCAGCCGCGCGCCACTTTGGCGCCCGGCTGGCCCTTTTCGTGCAAGGCGGCGACCCGCAGGCCGCCGCCCTTACCCGTTACTTGCCGGCAGCCGGTGCTGCCGGTTCCTGCGCCGCCAGCACCTTGGCCTGCGCCCCGACATAGCCGCGGATCGACTCGATCTGTTCGGGCGTCAGATATTTCTTGAACGCAATCATGCCGCGGTCTTGCAGCTGGCCGTCATACACGACACTCTGCCACAGCTTGGGATCGCTCAGGATCGGTGAACGCCGCAGATCGGGGATGACGCCGCTGCCGCGCGCGCCCGAACCATGGCAAACGCCGCAATTGCCTTCGAACAGATAGGCGCCTTCCTTCATCTGCGCCGGTGTCCACTCGCCCTTCGGCGGGTTGGCCGGCTGCATCGGCGTCGGCACCACGGCGGGCAGGCTGGCGGTGCCGCCGATCTTGAACACCAGCACGCGGCCGTTGGGCGCCATCTGCGGCGGGCTATCGACGAACGGTGAGCTCAGCGGATAGGCGCCGCCGTAACCCGCCATCACGGCGACATATTGCGTACCGTTCACCGCAAAGCTGATCGGCCCGGCGATGACGCCGGTCTGCGCGTCGAAGTTCCACAGCTTCTTGCCGGTATCGGCGGCATAGGCGGCGAAATTGCCGCGGGCATTGCCCTGGAACACCAGATTGCCCGCGGTGGCGAGCACGCCGCCGTTCCACGGGCCGTCATGCTGGACGCGCCAGACTTCCTTCTGCGCGACCGGATCCCAGGCCAGCAACTGGCCCTTGAGCAGCGCACGCGTCGCCTTGAACGCCGCCGGATCATCGGGCGGGGTGTTCTTCAGGATGTCGACGGCGATGTTCCACGCGCCGGGCTTGTAGCCGAACGACTTGTCGTCGCTGTACAGGAACGGCACTTCCTGCGCCGGCAGATAGACCAGCCCGGTCTTCGGGCTGAACGCCATCGGGTGCCAGTTATGCGCGCCGAGCGCCGACGGCATCATCATGAAGCCGTCCTTGGGGTAGCGCGCGCCGGCGACTTCGATCGGCCGGCCGGTCTTCATGTCGACACCCGTCGTCCACGTCTGCGGCACGAAGCCCTTCGCCGAAATCAACTTGCCGTCGGTGCGATCGACGACATAGAAAAAGCCGTTCTTGGGCGCCTGCATCAGTACCTTGCGGTCCTTGCCGTCGATCTTGAGCGTCGCCAGCATGATCGGCTGCGTCTGGGTGAAGTCCCAGGTTTCGCCCGGCGTGCCCTGATAGTGCCAGAGATACTTGCCGGTGTTGGGGTTGAGCGCGACGACCGAAGACAGGAACAGGTTGTCGCCCTTGCCCTCCGAACGCATCTTGTGGTTCCATGGGGAACCGTTGCCGACGCCGATATAGAGCTGGTCGAGTTCCTGGTCATAGACGATGGCGTCCCAGACGGTGCCGCCGCCGCCGATCTTGTAGAAATTGTCGCCGAACCAGGTGCCGCGGGCCTTTTCCATGGCCGGGTCGGACGCCGCGCCGTCAGGACCCTTCGAAGGATCGCCGGGCACGGTGAAGAATCGCCATAGCTGCTTGCCGTCGTTGGCGTCATAGGCGCTGACGTAGCCGCGCACGCCGAGTTCGGCGCCGCCGTTGCCGATGATGACCTTGCCCTTGATGACGCGCGGCGCGCCGGTGATGGTATAGGGCTTCGACTGGTCGACGGTGACCACCGACCACACCGGCTTGCCGGTCTTGGCGTCGATGGCGATCAGCCGGCCGTCGAGCGTCCCGAGGAACAGCTTGCCGCCCCACGCGGCGAGGCCGCGGTTGACGACGTCGCAGCAGGCGCTATGGCCACGCTCGCCCGGCACTTGCGGGTCATAGGTCCAAAGTTCCTTGCCGGTTGCGGCATCGAGCGCGACGACCTTCGACCAGGCGGTGGTGGTGTACATGACGCCGTCGATGACCAGCGGCGTAGCTTCCTGCCCGCGGTTGGTATCGAGGTCATAGCTCCACGCGAGGCTGAGCTTGCCGACGTTGCTGTCATTGACATCGGTCAGCCGCGAAAAGCGCTGTTCGTTGTAGCTGCCGCCGTGGGTGATCCAGTTCGCCGGGTCGCTTTCGGCATTGGCGAGGCGCTTTTCATCGACCGCCGCCGGCCCCGAACTTGCAGCACCCGCCTGCTTGAGCTTGTCGCAGGCGCTCGGCCCCATCACCAGCGCCAGTGCCAGCGCAACGCTGCTGGCAGCATTTTGAAAACGCATCCTGAATCTCCCCGATAGATTTCAATTTGGCCGATATGCTTCGGCGTTGCGGCAACCGTATCAATCCGTGCGCGCTGGTCAACGACTTTGGTTGACGCTTGCGGCAAGCATGCGGATTGCTGGTCGATT
>CALMPZ010000439.1 GCA_937871645.1 uncultured Polymorphobacter sp. | reverse complement strand
CCACGTCTGGCTGCTCACGCCCAACGGCGACCTGGCCCAGCACCCCGAGACGCGCCGCACCCGCTGGGCCGACGCCGTGGCGGCGGCCGATATGGCGGGCGGCCGCCTGATCGACCAGGTGTTCTTTCGCGTCGAACGTCAGACCACGCTGCCGCTGCCGGCGCTGCAAACGTTGCGGCCAGCGCGGTTCCGGCAGCCGCCAGCGCCGCAAATGATTTGTGTCGAATGCTCATGATGATCTCCAAAGCGCCAATCGGGTAGCTACGGAAGCGGCACGTGCACGCTTGCCCCCCGTTGCAACGGCAGCTTCGGTAGCAAATGTCGGTCGGTTTGACTAACCCCGTCCGGGAAGTTGGCTGGAAGTGTTGCTGCCGCGCAACGCATCGAAACGCGCCAGTTCGTGCGAAATAGACACTTCGACGAGCAGTTCCCACAGCGTTTCGACCAAGCCGGCGGGCAGGCCGGCAGCCGCAGCTTGTGTTGCGGCCTGCGTGATGACCTGCGCCTTGCGCGCTTCGTCGCGCACCGCCGACCGGTGCGGCTTGATGCGCGCGGCGGCGTCCATGAAGCGCATGCGCTCGGCAAGCAGCGCCACCAGCGCGCTATCGATGGCATCGACGCCGGCGCGCACCTCGGTCATCGACGTGCAGGCTTCGGCTGCGACCGGCGCCGGGGATTTGGGCGCGCCGGTCATCGCCGCAACTTTCCGGTTTCCATCCAGCGCAGCAGCGGCCGCAGCGGTGCGATCCAGATGACGCCGAGGAACAGATAGACCGGCGCCTGCGCCAGCGCCGGCCAGCGCGACAGCCACGGCGTCAGGCTGGCGACCAGCACGGCATAGGCGATGAGCAGCACGATGATAAGCAGCACGCCGAAGGGTTTACGGGGCGAAGGGGTCATGGCACCGCTATAGCCGCCCGATGCGGCCGCGCCAACCGCGTCATTGTCGCGAAAAGCGCATCCAGCGCGCCGGCGTCGCCAGCGCGTCGAGGCGCTGGTCCCAGTCATCGGGCGCGATGGCATCGACGATCTGCACTTCCCATGACAGCCCGATGGTTTGCGGGCGGTGGCCGCCGGCGCGTAGTGCGGCCAGCGTGCGGTCATAGTGCCCGCCGCCCTGGCCGATGCGGTTGCCCGCCAGATCGGCACCGACCAGCGGCAGCAGGATGACATCGGGGGTGGCCGCGGGCGCGTCGGCTGGCGGTTCGGGCAAGCCGCGAAAGCCTGCCACCAGCGCGTCGGGCGCACAAGCGTGGAAGCTCAGACTGTCGGTCGCCGCGTTGACACGCGGCCACAACACTTGCCGTCCAAGCTGTTGCAATCGCAGTGCAATGCAGGCGGGGTCGATTTCGGCGCCGTAGGCGACATAGACCGCCACGCTGCCGGTATCCGCCAGGTGCGGGATGACGACGTTGGCAAGTTGCGCGCGCAATGCTGCGGCGGCCTCGCTGTCGAGTTGTGTGACAAATGCCGCGCGTCGGGCGCGCAACGCAGCGCGCAATTGGGTTTTGTCGGTGATCATGCGGGGTATGAGGTGGCGGGACCGCTATGGCCGTTTGCTCGAAGATCCTCTGACGCCAGTAACGTCAGGTGGGAACCATGTAAGACAGACCAGGATCTGCTCAGGGATAGCTCCCGTGGATGTGATATCGCCTCAGGGATGCTCGAAATGCTCGTAACAAGCAGTGCCCGCCGTCCACAAGATAAGCCTTTGGCGGTGACTTCTCAAGGCCTGCTTCAGTCGGTCTGTTCGATTGCCGCCGCCAGCGCTTCGGCGCGCGCCGCGAGCTTGGCAAAGCGCGCCAGTTCGGCGGGGTCGGGGGCGCCGTTTTTCTTGCGGACTTCGAACAATTCGTCGGCGACCAATATGCCCGCCATCAACAGCAAGCGCGGCTCGCTCATCGTGCCGAGCGCGCCGGTGAGTTCATCGGCCTTGCGCTGCAGGTGTTCAGCCAGCTCGGTCAGATGCGCTTCCTCGCCGTCGCCGCACGCCAGCGGATAACTGCGGCCACCGATGTTCACGCTGATCTGGCCCATGCGTCAGCTCCTTGGTGCGGCGCTGGCGAGAAAGCTGTCGAGTGCGGCCACCGCCGCATCGCCATGATGCTCGAGCACGCGGTAGCGTCGTTCGGCGCGTCCCAGCCGCGCCCGCTGCGCCAGCGCGGCAATCTCCAGGCGGACGACGGCACGTTCGAGCACTTCGAGGCTTTCGGCCAGACTGGGTGGGTTGGACACGGAAACGCCGTCCTGTTTTCAGCAAGTTGGAACGTGAACATAAGAAACTAAATCGACTGTCGTCAATCGCATTGTGCGTGCGCCGCCATCGGGACAGGAGTCGCCGCCGCTGCCAGTCTGTCACGCCCCCGTAACACCGCCGCGGCAGCCGCCAAAAGGCAGCTTTGTTGACGCATAGGAACACGCTGGCCATATGGGCGGCGCGCGACGCAGCCCGAGTCGCGCCCGGATCATAAGGTCGCCCGCCCCGATGTCGCAAACCAGCCCGCAGCCGTTGCAGCCCCAAACGTTGCAACCCATGGCCAATGCGATCCGCGCGCTCGCGATGGATGCGGTCGAAGCCGCCAACTCGGGGCACCCCGGCATGCCGATGGGCATGGCCGATGTCGCGACGGTGCTGTTCACCCGCCATCTCAACTATGATCCGGCGCAGCCGCATTGGCCTGACCGCGACCGCTTTGTCTTGTCGGCAGGCCATGGCTCGATGCTGATTTACGCGGCGCTGCATCTGGCGGGCTATGCGCGCCCGACGATGGACGACATCCGCAACTTCCGCCAGCTGCACAGCCCGTGCGCCGGCCACCCGGAGAATTTCGAGCTCGCCGGCGTTGAAACCACCACCGGGCCGCTGGGGCAGGGGCTGGCGACCGCCGTCGGCATGGCGATGGCCGAGCGCCACCTCAACGCCGTCCACGGCGACGCGCTGGTCGATCACCACACCTATGTCATCGCCGGCGACGGCTGCCTGATGGAAGGCATCAGCCACGAAGCCATCGGGCTGGCCGGGCACCTGCAACTCGGTCGCTTGATCGTGCTGTGGGACGACAACCGCATTTCGATCGACGGGCCG
>CALMPZ010000438.1 GCA_937871645.1 uncultured Polymorphobacter sp. | reverse complement strand
AAAGGCACCGGTGTTAAAAGCGGCATTGTAGGCGCGGCGCCCCTGCTCGGGGCTTAGGTCAAGGCCAATGTCGTGCGCCCGGTGCTGGTCGGGCCGGACAGCGAAAGCGAACAATGGGTTGCCGCGGTCGCCGCACACGCCGGGGCGCCGTATTTCATCCTGGCCAAGCAGCGGCTGGGCGACCGCCAGGTGACCATCGACGCCCCCGATCTGGCCGGATGGCGCGACCATGCGCCGGTACTGGTCGACGACATGATCGCCTCGGGCCACACGATGCTTGCGGCAGCAGCACTGCTGACGGCGCACGGACTGGCCAGGCCGGCATGCCTGACCGTGCATGCGATATTTGCCGGCGATGCCTATGCCCGTCTGTCTGCAGTGGCGACGGTGGTGGTTTCCACCGACACCATCGCGCATGTTTCGAACCGCATATCGGTGGCACCGTTGCTCGCGGATGCCATTGCCGGCCAGCCTAGGTCGAACCCCTGACTTGACACCGTGGCGAGGGTCGTGTCCGTTTAACATGCGTTAACCAACATTGGGGAACCCGATGGCTGCGTTGGAAGTCACTCTGCACGGTGCCGCGCAGACCGTCACGGGTTCCTGTTATGAGGTCCGGCATGGTGATGCGCGACTACTTGTGGATTGCGGGATGTTCCAAGGCTCGCGTACGCTCGAGGCGCTCAACCAGGCCGAATTCCGCTTCGATGTCGGCAAGATTGCCGCAGTCGTCCTGACCCATGCCCATATCGACCACAGCGGGCTGGTGCCGAAACTGGTGGCGCATGGCTATGCCGGGCCGGTCTGGTGCACCCCCGAAACCGTCGACCTGCTGAAGTTCATGCTGACTGACGCGGCACGCATCCAGGAATATGACGTCGCCCGCCGCAACCGCCGCCCCGACCGCGCCGACGAACCACCGATCGAGCCGATCTACGATGTCGCCGATGCCGAGCGGGCGCTGACGCTGCTGCGCCCGATGCCGCTCGACGGGCGCTTCGAACCCGCGAGCGGCTTTGCCGCGCAATATTGGAATGCCGGGCATGTGCTGGGCTCGGCGTCGCTCGAACTGGTTGCGGGCGACACCCGCCTGGTGTTTTCAGGCGATATCGGCCCCATCGAAAAGGCCTTCCATCCCGACCCGCAGGGACCGGCGGGCGCCGACCATGTGTTCTGCGAATCCACTTACGGCGACCGCGAACGTGTCGATGTGACGCTGCTCGAACGGCGGGCGGAATTTCTCGATGAAATCCGCACGGCGCTCGATCGCGGCGGCAATCTCGTCATCCCGGCCTTTGCCCTTGAACGCACCCAGGAACTGCTGCTCGACCTCGCGCACCTGATCAACGCCGGCAAGCTGCCCGGCGCCAATGTCTTCATCGATTCACCGCTGGCGACGCAGATTACCTCGGTGTTCGCCAAATACAGCGCCGGCCTTGCCGATACCGATGACACCGAAATCTTCCGGCACCCGGCGTTTCACTTCGTTGTCGAGCGCCGGGCCTCGGAAAAGCTCGACGCCCTGCGCGGCGCCATCATCCTTGCGGCCTCAGGGATGTGCGAAGGCGGCCGCGTCCGCTTCCACCTGCTCGAAAATCTGCCCGATGCGCGCTCGACAGTATTGTTCGTCGGCTTCCAGGCCGAAGGGACGCTGGGCCGCGTCATCCAGGGCGGCGCCCGCCGCGTCCGCATTTCGGGGCAAGATGTCGCCGTCAGGGCCAACATCCGCACCATCGACAGCTATTCCGCGCACGCCGACCGCAGCGAACTGCTGGCCTGGGTCCGCGCCCGCCAGCCGATTTCGGGCAGCCTGTTTCTGACCCACGGCGAAGCGACGGGATCGAGCGCGCTCAAGGCCGATCTCGCCGGCGAATTGGCGTCGATCATCCTCCCCGAAATCGGCGACACCTATCAATTGCAACCGGGGCTGCCCGCCAAGCTGCTCCGCAGCACGCGTGCCGAACTGCCGGTCGCCAAGGGCCGCGACTGGCAGAATGATTATGCCGATTTCGTCGTATCGCTGAAGCATCAGCTGAAAGGCATTCCCGACGCCGAAAAGCGCCGCCAGGCGCTCGCCCAGATGCGCGAAGTGCTGGCGGCCTACCAGTCGGCGCGCCGCGGCCGCAGCGACAAGCGCTGACCGGCCGTGGTAGCGATGTTCAAGATCCGCCGTGTCGCCATCGACACCTACCCCGAAAACACCGCATTCCTGCTGCGCACCACCGAAGGCTATGGCACCGAACAGTTCAAGGCGATGCGCAAGATCGAAATCGGCAACGGCACCGAATCGATCCTCGCGACGCTGGCCATCAGCGACGACACCTGCATCGTCGGCCCCAGCGAGATCGGCCTGGGTGAACAGGCCTTCCGCCGGCTCGGGCTGAAGGAAGGCGACAGCGTATCGATTGCCCAGGCCAAGCCGCCGCGCAGCATGGAGGCGGTACGCCGCAAGATCGGCGGCGACGTGCTGAGCGAAAGCGAACTCATCGCGATCATCAACGACATTGCGGCGTTTCGCTATTCGCCGATGGAAATCAGTGCCTTCCTTGTCGCCTGCGCCAGCTTCATGACCACGCCCGAGGCGTTGGCGCTGACCCGCGCGATGGCGGACGCCGGCAACCGGATCGACTGGCACGCACCGCTGGTGGTCGACAAGCACTGCATCGGCGGCATTCCGGGCAATCGCACATCGATGATCGTTGTGCCCATCGTCGCCGCGCACGGCCTGATCATGCCCAAGACCTCGTCGCGCGCCATCACCTCGCCCGCCGGCACCGCCGACACGATGGAGGTACTCGCCAACGTCGATTTGACGATCGAACGGATCAAGGAAATCGTCGCGCAGGACCATGCCGTCCTCGCCTGGGGCGGCCGCATGAACCTGTCGCCAGCCGATGATGTGCTGATTTCGGTCGAACGGCCGCTGCGCATCGACACCCCCGAGCAGATGGTGGCGTCGATCCTGTCGAAAAAGCTCGCCGCCGGGGTGACGCATCTGGTCGTCGACATTCCGGTCGGGCCGACGGCCAAGGTGCGTTCGCAGGGCGAGGCGGTGCGGCTGCGCAAGCTGTTCGAGCACATCGCG
>CALMPZ010000437.1 GCA_937871645.1 uncultured Polymorphobacter sp. | reverse complement strand
TTGAAGAGCACCAAACAAATGGGTGCAGGCCTCAGGCCTGCCCGCCGGAGGCCCTTATTTTCAAGGCAGCTTGCCGCAATCGCTCGGGGCGGGTTTGCCGGCGAAGCGGTCGGCCATCCATGGCACGGCTTGCGCTGCCGACTTCTGCGCCGCGTCGTTGTGGTTGCCGTCGGGCAGCCGAAGGTAATGCACCGTCGTGCCTGCCGCGCAGGCCTTTTGCGCATAGTCGTGCGTGACCGCGGGGGCGACGACGGGGTCGGTGTCTTCCTGCACGATCATGATCGGCACGGTGTAGCCGCGCGGTGACAGCGAGTTGCGCGTCATCAGCTCGCCCCAGGGCGCATCGGCGGACAGGTCGACGCCCTTCATCGCCGCGATCATTTCGGCCAGCCCGATTTCGGTCGAAATCTTCGGCTTGCCGAGGTCGGTGCAATTGTTCTGCGCCAGCCGGTGGATCAGGCCCTGCGTCGCCGGCGTCGCGAACACGCCGAGCGGCGCGTTGTAGAACGCCGACCAGCTATCGGCGGTATAGGCGGTCAGGAAGGCGCGGATCGCGGCGTTCGAGCCGCCGGTGAGATTGGCCTTGAGGTCGGTCGGCGGTGCGGCGGCGGCCGCCCCCAGCAGCTTGAGTTCGGGGGCATAGGCCGGCGCGACTTGCGCGGTCCACAATGATGCGTGGGCGCCCTGGCTTTCGCCCCAGGTGACGAAGCGCGCGCTGGGTTGCGCGCCGCTGACGCCCTTGGCCGCGCGGATCGCATCGAGCACCGAATGCGCGGTGCTGACCCCGGCGAGGTAGGGGTGCGGCCCGGGGTTGCCCAGCCCCTGATAGTCCGAGGCGACGACAAGGTAGCCACGCGCCATCATATCGGGCAGCCCGGCAATCGAATCGAACAGCGTCGGCCACGGCGCGCATTTCTCCGCGACGCCGTAGGTGCCATGCGCCCAGGCGACGATGTCGCGGCCGCCTGCGGGCGCAGCGCCCGGCGGCACGATGACGGTACCGGTGATTTGCTTGGGCGCGCCAAACTCGTCCTGCGAGGTGTAGCGGATACGCCAGGCAGTGCCTCCCGCCGGCGCACCGGGCAACTGCGTCGCCTCGAGCAAGGTGCCGACCGCCTGTGCAGTGGCGGGTGCCGCGCCAGTCAATAGCGCAGCGATTGCCGCGCAGATAAACGTGGATTTCATGTTGCCCCCAGTAGATTGGCGAAACGCTATCACCGGTAAATTCTGTTTCAAGACAATTGTTGTCGGCTGCAACTGCTTTGACTGTTCGTTTCGGGTACGAAATTCACTTGCCTTGATCTTGGCAGCCGGACTAGCCTTTGGTGGGGCAACCGGGGACACTGGGGAAACGGCCAATGCAGCGCATCGGGATTGTGGCCGTGGCGACGGCGTTGTGCGCGGCGCGGGTGCTGGCGGCGCCACTTTCGGCCTATGGCGCGCTGCCCGGTATCGAGGATGTCGCGATCGCCCCGAGCGGCGACCGGGTGGCGATTGTCGGCGTTGTCGACGCCGAACGCACGCTGGCGCTAATCGACCGTGACAATCAGCCGTTGATGGCCGCGCCGGTCGGCGAGAACAAGGTACGTGACGTGGCTTTCGCCGATGACACGCACCTGTTGGTCAGCATTTCGAACACTGTCGGGTTGAGCGACGACTTTGCGCCGGGGCAGAAGATCGAGCAGCGCCATGTCATCGTCGTCGACACCGAGCGCAAATCGAGCTTCGAAGTGTTCAAGGACAAGGTCAACAGCTTTGGCGGGGTGCTCGGCAGTTTCGGCACGGCGCTTGTCGATGGCCGCCCCAGCGGCTTTTTCAGCACCATCAAGGTCGGCAAGGCGCTGGCCATCGATGCCGCCATCGAAGACTTCGCACCCGACCTGTTCCGCGTCGATCTGCAATCGGCCAAGGTCGCGCTCGTATCGGCCGCCGAATCGACGCGGCGTGACTGGGTAGTGGGCAGCGACGGCACGCTGGTCGCGCAACTCGATACCAACCCGCACAGCGGCAACTGGGTGCTGCGCAGCCCCGCCAGCGGGCGTGAACTGGCGCGCGGCAACGACGGGCTCGACCGTATCGATCTTATTTCGCAGGGTACGCGGCCCGGTACCGCCGTGCTGCAGACCCTCGATGCGCAGCAAACCGATATCTACACCGAGTTCGACATGGCGACCGGTGCGGCGACGCCGATCATGGCGGCCGGCGAGGTCGACAGGGTCATCCTCGATCCCGCGACACGCCTGCTGGTCGGCTATGTGCGCGATGGCGACGTGCCCGAAGCAGTGTTTTTCGACAAGCGTCGCCAGGCCCGCATGCGCGGCACCATCAAGGCCTTCCCCGGCGAACGCGTGCGTTTCGTCGGTGCCGATTCGGCTTTCGACAGCCTGATCGTACTGACCGACGGCCCCGACAATTCGGGCACCTATTGGCGCGTCGACATTCCGACCGGCAAGGCGGTCGACATCGGCTATCGCTATGCCGCGATCAAGGGCGCCGACGTCGCACCGGTCGCGATGATCGACTATGTCGCCGCCGACGGGCTGGCGCTGCATGGCGTACTGACGCTGCCGCGCGGGCGGGCGGCCGGAAAGCTGCCGCTGGTGGTGCTGCCGCATGGCGGGCCGGCGGCGCGCGACCATGCCGAATTCGATTGGTGGGCGCAGGCGCTGGCATCGCGCGGCTATGCGGTGTTCCAGCCCAATTTCCGAGGATCGACGGGCTATGGCCCAGCCTTCCAGATAGCCGGAAACGGGCAATGGGGCACAAAGATGCAGACCGACATCTCCGACGGCGTCGCGGCGCTGGCGGCGCGCGGCATCATCGACCCAAAACGCGCCTGCATCATGGGCGCAAGCTATGGCGGCTATGCCGCGCTCGCCGGCGTGACGCTGCAACAGGGGCTGTATCGGTGCGCGGTGTCGGTCGCCGGTGTCGCCGATCTGCAGTTGATGAAGGCCGACGAACTTGGCGTCGGCCCGACGCGCGTCCAAGCGCGCAACTGGGCGACGCTGATCGGCGCGCGGACCGACCTTGCGGCAATTTCCCCGGCGATGGCAGCGGCGCGCGCCGATGCACCGGTCCTGCTGATCCACGGTCGCGACGACACCGTGGTCCCCTATGCACAGAGCACCCGGATGGCCGGACAGTTGCGCGCGGCGGGCAAGCCGGTCGAACTGGTGACGCTGAAAGGCGAAGATCATTGGCTATCGCGCGGCGCGACACGCGAAGCGATGCTGGTCGCGGCGGTGGCCTTCATTGAAAAGCACAACCCGCCGGGGAACTAGGGCCGGCGGCGGTCAGTCCAATGCTTGCGACACCGCGTAGATGACCAGCCCGACCAGCCCGCCGATCAGCGTGCCGTTGATGCGGATATATTGCAGGTCGCGGCCGACAGCGCTCTCCAGCTTGTCGGTAACGGTGCGTGCATCCCAGCCGCGGATGGTGTCACTGATCAGCGCGACGATGGCGTCGCCATAGTCGTTGACCAGCCCGACGCCGGCGCGGCGCGCATAGACGTTGACGGCGTGGCGCAGCGCCGGGTCGGCCTCGAGCCGTTCGCCGAACTTGCGCAGCGTCTCGCCGAAACCGCCGCCGAGCGTCGCTTCGGGGTTGTTGATGGCGTTGACCAGCGCCTGACGCGCATTGCCCCACAGCCCGTCGAGCCAGTCGCCGAGCGCCGGATTGTCGAGCAGGTCGAGCTTGATGGCCTCGACCTTGGCCTGGACGCGCGGCAGGTGGCGCAAGTCGAACGCAAAGTCGCGCAGGCCTTCGGTAATCTTCAGGCGCAGCGGGTGTTCGGGGCTGGCGGCGACTTCGATGAGCAGCCGGCGCAGTGCATCGACGATCGAATCCGCCAGCCGGTCATCGACCGAGGCGAGCCGCAGCAGCCATGACGTGCGATCGGTGACAAGCTCGCGGATCGTCGATTCCTCGGCATCGAGCGTGCGCGCCGCCCATTGGATCGCGACATCGACGACGGGTTCGTGGCGCTTGCCGTCGATCGCGGCTTCGACGACGCCGGCCAGCACCGGCGACAGTTCCATCGCGCGCAGCTTCTTCGACGCCGCCTCGCGCACCATCGCGCCGATTGCCGCATGGTCGAGCGCCTCGATGAGTCGTGTCGCCAGTTGCGGCAAGCCGGTGCGGCGGCCGCCGGGCGCACGCGGCGCCGTCAGCCAGCGTGCCGCGGCGCCGGCGATATCGACCGATTCGAGCCGGCGCGCGACGACCAGCGGCGTCAGGAAGTTCGAGCGGATGAAGTCGGCGAGCGCGTCGCCGATG
>CALMPZ010000436.1 GCA_937871645.1 uncultured Polymorphobacter sp. | reverse complement strand
CCCGACACGTTGACCCCGGCGGCCGAGGCAGCAAAATCGTCATCAACCGGATACAACGCCGTGACCAGCAGCATCGCCGCGCGCGCGACATTTGCGCCCGCCGATATCGACAGTACCGTCGCACGCGGCAAACTCGTCGCCGACGATCCGATGACCTATGTCTCGGGCTTCGCGGCGACTGGGACACCGGGCAGCTGTCATCCGCTGCCCGAGACGGCGGTTTCGCCGGGCAGTTACGAACAGAGCTGCAATAGCGGCTATGTCGCCGATACCTCGACGCAGAGCTGCACGATCGCGCTCAACGTCGTCACCTCGATTTCTTACAAATACGAATGCTCCGCACCGCCGAGCGACTTGCAGAACAATGTCGACAGTTGCGATATTTTTCCAGGTGCCTGTACGGACGTCGGTTCGCGTCCGGGGAAGTGCCTGCAATGGTCGGGTCCACCATGGGCGCAATGGTGCTCCGAGCCGGGCGAGCCGATTACCCAGCTCGATTGTCCGGCGATAGTCTCCGGCGCGACTCTGCTCGGCACAGATAATGTGCTGGTCAGCGCCACGCCCGATACATCGGCGTGCTCCGCCTTGGACGCCACCTCGGGATGCGTCGCCGATCCCGATGTCTGCACCGACAGTTCGCCGGTGACGCGCATCGTCGGCGGCGTGGCGGTGACGCAGCCGTGCTGGGCATGGTCGCGCACCTATCAGTGCGGAACGCTGACCCCCAAGACCGACTGCGACCAGCTCGAGGCGATGGGCTGCAGCTATTTGCGTGAGCAATGTATCACCGACGAGAGTCCCTGCCTCACCGTCGACAAGGTCTATGCGTGTCCGTTGCCGCCACAACCCGGCGGCAAGACCCAGGCAATCTGCGACGGCGACATCTATTGCCTCAACGGCGAATGCGACACGGTCGATCGCCAGCCCAATACCGAATTCAAGGATGCCGCGGTCGCGCTGAATGCAATGAGCCAGGCGGGCAAGGAGTGGGATCCAAGTACGCTGTCGTTGTTCAAGGGCACGCGGCTGACCTGCTCGAAGACGATCTTCGGGCTGACCAACTGCTGCGTGCCGCGCGGGCTGCCATTGATCGGCGGCTGCAACAGCGAGGATGCGGCACTCAAGGCCGAGCGCGAGAAGGGCCTGTGTACGCTCATTGGTAGCTATTGTTCGAGCAAATTCCTCGGCATCTGCCTCCAGAAGAAGGAAGCGCATTGCTGCTTCGCCTCGAAAATCAGCCGCATCCTGCAGGAGCAGGGCCGGCCGCAGATCGGCAAGCCCTGGGGTGACCCCAAGACCGAGCATTGTCTCGGCTTCGCAATGAGTGATTGCGCGCAGCGCGATCTGTCGCGGATGGATTTCAGCGAGGTCTACGCCGAATTTACCGATGCCGCGAAACTACCCGACGAGATGACCTTGGTCGGCGAGATGCAGACCAAGATCACCGCATTTTATGCCGCGCACAAATGAACGCGCCTCGCCCTGCAGCTTGTCATTGGGCGTCCGGGTCGCGGTCCGCCCGGGCAACACGACCGTGGCGCCTGCGGCATATCATTTTGGTGTCGGCGCTCATGTTGAGGAGGAAGCAAAATGACGACAACGATTGAAGCTGCGGCCGCGCTCGGCGTGGTTCTGACGCTGCTGCCGCTGCCAGCGATGGCGGCAACGGGGGCGCTGATCGACGAACCCGTGCGCCCCGACAGTTTCTACTGCGGCGAACGCAAGCTCGGTCAATGGTTCTACTGCGACAAGCCACGGCCCAAAACGGACCCGCCGCCTGCCGAGGTGGTCGCCCCGCAGCCAACAGCGACGCAGCAGCTCGACGCAGTGACTGCCGAACTGCGCGAGTTGAAAGCCCGCGCCATTCTCGAGCCGACGCCGGACCATGTCGAAGCCTATATCCGCTACCAGCGCGCGCAGCTTGATCGCTCGTCACTGTTTGCCGACGTCTGGCAGCGTACAGTCTGGCAGGATCCCGACCTCGACTATACGTTGCAGCGGCCGGTCAATGCGCTCGCAAAACGCCAATGGCTCGATGGCCGCAAAGGTGAACGCGACGCCGCGCTGCTCGCGCTGAGCGAACGCTACGGCCTGTTCTATTTCTTCGCGCAAAGCTGCGCGCCGTGTGCGGTGATGAGTCCAATCCTGAAGTCGGTGGCCGATAGCCACCATCTGGCGGTGATGGCGGTATCAACCGACGGCGGGCCGTCCGACGTCTTCCCGCACTACGTCGTCGACAGCGGCCAGCGCGCGCGCATGGGGCTCGGATCGAAAACGACCCCCGCGGTCGTGCTTTTCGACAGCCAGACCAGGAAAGCTG
>CALMPZ010000435.1 GCA_937871645.1 uncultured Polymorphobacter sp. | reverse complement strand
CCGATTCAACAAACCCCATCGTCATCCCGGCGAAAGCCGGGACCCAGTTGCCTCCGCAAAAGCAGACAGAAAGAAAGCTGGGTCCCGGCCTTCGCCGGGATGACGAAGTGGAAAACAAATGGGTGCAGGCCTCAGGCCTGCCCGCGCGGCAAGCCCTTTACTGTCCCTTCCCGACATGACACGGACAACCCCATGCCCGAGCTTCCCGAAGTCGAAACCGTCGTGCGCGGCCTGCGTGGTGTACTGGAGGGACGGCGTTTCGTGCATGTGGCGGTCAACCGGCCCGATCTGCGGCGGCCGCTGCCGGTCGATCTGGGGCAGCGGCTGACCGGCGCGAAAGTGACCGGGCTAGGGCGGCGCGCCAAATATGGGCTGATCGATACCGACCGCGGCGACACGGTGATTTTCCATCTTGGGATGTCGGGGCGGATGCGACTTGATGCGCCGGCGCCGGAGAAGCACGACCATATCGTGTTCACGACCGACGACGGGCACACGGTGGCGTTCAACGATGCGCGGCGCTTCGGTTCGCTTGATCTGGTGCCGACGGCGAACCTTGCCACCCACCCGCTGCTCGCCGACATCGGTCCCGAGCCGCTGGGCGACGGGCTGACGGCGGCGCATCTGCGCGCGGCGTTCAAGGACCGTATCGCGCCGGTCAAGGCGCTGCTGCTCGACCAGACTGTCGTTGCGGGGCTCGGCAACATCTATGTCTGCGAGGCGCTGCACCTGACCGGGCTGCATCCGGCGCGCGCCGGTGGTGACATTCCGGCGGCGAAGTTTGCGCCACTGGTGGATGCGATTCGCAGCGTGCTCAATGCGGCCGTTGCTGCGGGTGGGTCATCGTTGCGCGATTTCGTCCAGCTCGACGGCGAGCTCGGCTATTTCCAGAACGACTGGCGCGTCTACGGGCGCGAGGGCGCGGCGTGTCCGGTTTGCGCGAAGCCGGTGGTGCGCATCGTCCAGAGCGGCCGGTCGAGCTTCTTCTGCCCGAGCTGCCAGAAACCGCCGCGCGCCTGAATTTGCCGTCTTGCCGCTTGTCTGTCTTGACCTGCGGCGCGGTCGTCTATAGGGAACGCGCTCTTCGCGGTGCCGGGCCTGCCTGACGCCGCACGCTGGTTTGCACCAGTGAACGAACCGAATTCTGAGGACAGACATGGCGAATACACCGCAAGCTGAAAAGCGCATCCGTCGCAACGACCGTCGCGCCGCGATCAACAAGGCGCGCGTCAGCCGCATCCGCACCTACGTCAAGAAGGTCGAATCGGCCATCGAAGCTGGCGTCCAGGCCGATGCCGCAGCCGCGCTGCAGGCTGCCCAGCCGGAGATGATGCGCGGCGTGTCGAAGGGTGTGCTCCACAAGAACACCGTGGCGCGCAAGATCGCCCGCCTCGCCAAGCGCGTGAAGGCGCTTGCCTGACAATTTGAACGCTCCGGCGACGGCCTCAACGGGCCGCGCCAGACGCTGAAATGACATGAGGGTCGCCCGATTCGGGCGGCCCTTTTTGCATTGCCGGCAAGCACTTGGACGCCGTTGCGGGCGATTCGGTTGACATCGAAACGTCACAAATCGACGTAATGATTTCAATGACTTATGGTGCGCCAACGGAAAATCACGGTATTTCGTGTCAATCGAAATATTTCAGTTTGATGTAATTTCTTGCCCTTGCTTGGGGGACGCGGCGGTGGTTAGAAGCGACTTCGGCCACGCGTTCGGCCGGGTTGAAAATCGCACAGCAATCGCCGGCTCAAACCGGCCCACGGATGTACTGCACCCTGCAGCGCCGCCGCTGGAACTGTGCGCTTCGCCCGGGCGCGTGCGCGGCCGGCAAGTCGCGACGGAAGAGACACCGCGCCCAGGCCAGACGATCGGCGGGGTTCAGGCGCAACGTGTTATTCCGCCACGAAAAAGCGGGGAGGCAGCACTGGTTCAGGCCCGGGCATGCATCACTGCCGGATCATCGATCCGGCGGATGCGGTTCGTGTTGACGCGCGGTGCGAGTGGATTTCGGGAGTTTGATCAACCAACATGGCAACGCAGGCTTCCCCAACCGCCGCTCCAGCTACCTCGATTCCGGCTTCGCTGGCGCGCGCCTCGACCTTGTTTGCCGTTGAGTCGGGCATCGAATCGGGCACCGAATCACCCAACCTCAACGCAGCTGAGTCGCGCGACGATTCGGTTGTGACCGAATCGCTGCAGTCGCGCCTGCCCGCCGACGTCGGCGGCATGTGGGAAGCGATTCGCGCCACGCTGCGTGCCGAATGCGGCGCGCGTACTTTCGACAACTGGCTGCGCCCGATCGAATTCATCGCCGTGCAGGGTGACACCGTGCGGCTGGCGCTGCCGACGCACTTCCTCGCCGACTGGATCTCGAGCCACTATCTCGAACGCCTGCGCGTGCTGTGGGCGACGCACTGCCCGCAGGTCGACCATGTCATGCTCAGCGTCCAGCCCGCGATGCGCATGGCCGCGCCGGAAGTCGCGCCTGCCGCTGCCCCCGCGACCGCGCGCGCCGTGACGCCGCCCGAAAGCTGCATCGGCCTGCCGCTCGAACCGCGCTACAGCTTCGACAGCTTCGTCGTCGGCAAATCGAACGAGCTCGCCTATAACGCCGCGCGCACGCTCGCCGAAGGTGGCCCCGTAAGCTTCAACCCGCTGTTCCTGCACGGCACCACCGGGCTCGGCAAAACCCATCTGATGCACGCCATCGGCGGTGAGCTGCGCGCCCGCAACCCGAACGCCAAGGTCGCCTATCTGTCGGCCGAAAAGTTCATGGTCGAATTCCTCGCCGCGCTGCGCGCCAAGGACACCATCAGCTTCAAGCAGCGGCTGCGCTCGGTCGACCTGCTGATGATCGACGATGTCCAGTTCATCGCCGGCAAGGAATCGACGCAGGAAGAATTCTTCCACACGATGAACGAGATCATCAGCGCCGGTAAGCGCCTCGTCATCACCGCCGACCGCAGCCCGCAGAACCTCGAAGGCATCCAGGACCGCATCCTCAGCCGCATGGCCTGGGGGCTGGTGGCGGACATCAACGCCGCCGACTATGAACTGCGGCTCAACATCCTGCACACCAAGGTCGCGGCGATGGCCGAATCGATCGGCGCCACCGTCCCCGCCGACGTCATCGAATTCCTCGCGCGCAAGATCACCTCGAACGTCCGCGAACTCGAAGGCGCCTTGAACCGCGTCGTCGCCTATGCGCGCCTCGTCGGCAAACCCGTCACGCTCGACTTCACCCGCGAAACCCTCGCCGACCTGCTGCGCGCACACGAGAAAAAAGTCACCATCGACGAAATCCAGCGCAAGGTCGCCGAATATTACGCGATCAAGCTCAGCGACCTGCTGTCCGCCCGCCGCGCCCGCGAAGTCGCGCGCCCGCGCCAGGTCGCCATGTACCTCGCCAAAAAACTCACCCCGCGCTCGCTCCCCGAAATTGGCCGGCGCTTCGGTGGCCGCGACCACACGACGGTGATGCACGCGGTCAAACGCATCGACGAACTCCGCGCCGCGGATCGCGAACTCGACGGTGATGTGGCGGCGCTGACGCGGTTGCTTGATAGCTGAACGGGGTTAAGGGCCTCCGGCGGGCAGGGCTGAGCCCTGCACCCGATTGTTGGTGTCGGTGTGGATCCGAAACCGTAGCCTACGAGGCTAGCGACCGCACTGGCGTCGTTCACCCTCACCCATTTTACCCGATTGCGGACATTTCAGATGGCTGTCAGTATCGACAGATGACATTGGTCGCAGAGCATAAAACTCCGGAAAAGTAGTTCAATAAGTGACGAAGCCGCTAGATCAATTTTGGGTGCTAACCGATGAGCAAGCCGGCGGACGCGTCGCGTATGTTTCCGTTGCCTATTCCAGAACGCACACTCAAGCGAATGGCGAGAGATTCATCGCAATCTCACCGACGTTCAAATCATCCGCAGATATGAAGGCGCATATTCTACGAATGATTTCAGACCTGAACGATGCCCTTCCATCGGTTGATATTGCCTTCGGTGATCGCTGAATGCGGTATATGTAGACGACATGGTCGACAAACATGCCTGTTAATTGATGTACGTTTCGACCTGACGCTCACTAGAAACAGACTGTCCGTTTTCCACTCAAATACGGTCGGTTGGCGCCTCGCTTCGCTCGCCCCTCACGCCCGCCCCCCCGCTTGCCCGTAGAGGCACGTGATCAATCGGGTGCAGGGGTCACCCCTGCCCGCCGGAGGCTCTATTCTCCCCCTCCCCCTTGCTCTACACCCGCCCGCATGAACCGCCTGATCGACCGAATGCCCGCCGGCGCGCGCGGCCCTGCCTGGATGATCGTGTCGTGCTTTGCGTTTGCGACGATGTGGGGGCTGATCCGGCTGGCGTCGCGTGATCTCAGCCCGTTCGTGCTGGTGTTTTACCGCAATGCCTTCGGGTTGCTGGCGCTGACGCCGATGCTGCTCAACAATCCGGGGTTGATGGTGACGTCGCGGCTGCCGGTGCATGTGCGGCGCGCGACGTCGGGGATCATTGCGACCTATTGCACCTTCTATGCGGTGTCGAACGCGCCGATGGCGGTGGCGCTGGCGATCAACTACTCGGCGCCGCTGTTTGCGACGGTCGGCGCGGTGCTGTTTCTGGGCGAGAAGATCCACGGCCGCCGCATCGGCGCGGTGCTGGTCGGTTTCGCCGGGGTGCTGGTCGTGTTGCGGCCGGGGTCGATGCCGATGACGCCGGGGATTGCCGCGGCGATGATTTCGGCGGTGACGACGGCGTTCTCGCTGGTGGCGATCAAGCAGCTTGTCGGCAGCGACGATTCGCGCAGCGTCACGGTATGGAGCTTCGTGCTGATGCTGCCGGTGTCGGCGGCGGTGGCGCTGTTCTGGTGGAAATGGCCGGCGCCTGAAACCTGGCCACTGCTGGTCGCCATCGGCATTTGTGCCGCGGTCGGGCAGCTATCGATGTCGCGGGCGTTCCAGCTGGCGGAAGCGACCGCGGTGATGCCGTATGATTTCGTGCGCTTCGGGCTGGTGACGCTGATCGGCATCACGATGTTCGACGAGCGCCTCGATGCATTCACGCTGATCGGCGGCGCGCTGGTCATCGGCTCGACGATCTACCTCGCCTACCGCGAGGCGGTGGTGGCGCGGTCGCTGCGGCCGGCGAGCCAGGTTGCGGATCGGGCGGTTTAGAGCCTCCGGCGGGCAGGGGTGACCCCTGCACCCATTTGAAGAGCGGTCCGTCATCCCGGCGAAAGAAAAAAACATATGGGTGCAGGGCTCAGCCCTGCCCGCCGGAGGCCCTTTTCACTCCGAGGTTGCCGTAAACGTCAACTCCCCATAATGTCCGCGCGCGAATCACTAGAAAAGGGAATGGATCACATGAAACTCAGCGGATGTTCGGCAGTTGTCACCGGCGGTGCCTCGGGTCTTGGCGAAGCCACGGCGCGGGCGCTGGCGGCGGAAGGCGTCAAGGTCGCATTGTTCGACATGAATGCCGAAAAGGGCGAGAAGGTCGCGGCTGAAATCGGCGGCGTGTTCTGCAACGTCAACGTCACGTCGGAAGAGTCGGTTGATGCCGGCTTCGCCAAGGCGCGCGCTGCGATTGGCCAGGAGCGTATCCTGATCAACTGCGCCGGCACCGGCAACGCGGTGAAGACCGCCAGCCGCAACAAGGCCGATGGCACGATCAAGCACTTCCCGCTCGATGCCTTCAACATGATCATCCAGATCAACCTCGTCGGCACCTTCCGCTGCATCGCCAAGTCGGCCGCCGGCATGCTGACGCTTGAGCCGATGGAAGACGGCGAACGCGGCGCGATCGTCAACACCGCTTCGGTCGCGGCCGAAGACGGCCAGATCGGCCAGGCGGCCTATTCGGCATCGAAGGGCGGCGTCGTCGGCATGACCTTGCCGATCGCGCGCGATCTTTCGGGCGACGGCATCCGCGTCAACACCAGCCTGCCCGGCATCTTCAACACGCCGCTGCTGCAGGCTGCGCCGCAGAACGTCAAG
>CALMPZ010000434.1 GCA_937871645.1 uncultured Polymorphobacter sp. | reverse complement strand
CCTTGATGATGATGTTGAGGCTGCCGGTAATGCCGGCCAGCGCCCCCGTCCCAGATTCGGGGACAATGGTGATGATCAGGCTTTGCGCGCCGTGGTCCATCACGCCCTTGTGCGCCAGCGCGAAGCTGCCGGGCTTCCCCGCCAGACTGCCCGTCACGCGCTCGACCGCGACATAGACGCCGTTGCCCTGCCCGCTGCCCATCGCGGTCAGCATCGTGCCGGTGGCGTGCGCTTCAAGGTCGCCGTGATAGGTCTTGTCGAGGTCCATCCGGCCCAGCGTCGGGTCGGTGGTCGGCGACTGCGGGGTGATCTTGACCTCGAAGCTGCCCTTGGCGTGCTGCGTCATTGTTGTGGCTCCCCCCGCTGGTGCGGAGAGCGACGCTGCCGCGATCAGCAGCGCCGCCCGCCAGCGCATCAGCCCTGCACCTTCCAGATTTCCATCGCCAGCATGAAGGCGCGCAAGTCGCCCACCGTTGTCGGCGACATCTTGTTCATCACGAACGACAACGTGGTGCGGGTGTCATAGTCGATGACCGCGAGGCTGCCGCCATAGCCGCCCCAAAACGCCGTGTTGGCGTGCGGCCACGGCACCGTCGGCGTCGGCAGCCCGAAGCCCATCCCGTAGCGCACCGGGAAGTTGAGCACGAGGTCGGTGCCTTCGATCTGCTGTTCGAGCGCGCGGCGGCTGCCGGCTTCGGACATGAAGCGCTTGCCCTTCGCCACACCGCCATTGGCCAGCATCGCATGGATTTCGGCGACCGAGCGCGCATTGCCATGGCCGTTGGCGGCGGGGATTTCGGCAGCGCGCCAGGCCCGCGTCCGCGTGTCGAGCGGGTTGATCGGCGGGTTCGCCATGACGCTCGTCGCCAGCGGGTTATCGGTCGGCATGCCGAGCGACCCACCCGGCGGCGGTGGCACCAGATCGGCGACGCGGCTGTCTTCGCTGGCGGCCAGGCCGATATGGAAATCGGCGCCGAGCGGCCCGGCGATTTCGTCATGGAACACCGTGCCGAGCGATTTGCCGGCGATGCGGCGCACGACTTCACCGACCAGATAGCCCTGCGTCAGCGCGTGATAGCCGGGCTGCGTGCCGGGTTCCCAGAACGGCGCCTGGGCGGCGAGCAGCGCGCACGCCTTGTCCCAGTCGTACAGCATTTCCTTCTCGGCGGGTTCCTTCCAGCCCGACACGCCCGACGAATGCGACATCAGCTGGCTGACCTTGACGTCCGCCTTGCCGTTGGCCGCGAACTCGGGCCAGTAATGCGCGACGGGCTTGTCGAAATCGAGCTCGCCGCGGTCGGCGAGCAGCAGCGCGGTCAGCGCGCACATCGTCTTGGTCGTCGAATAGACGTTGATGATGGTGTCCTTTTCCCAGGCGCGGGTCTTTTCGGCATCGGCGTGGCCGCCCCAGATATCGACGACGGTCTTGCCATCGATCGTCACCGCAAAGCTGCCGCCGACATCGTCGCCGCGGTCGATGCTGCCCGCCAGCACGTCGCGGACGGCGGCGAAGCGGTCTTCGCAATGCCCATGAATTTCAGTCATTCTTCTCTCCCCGGTTTAGATTTTTATATGAGTTGGCAGCGGTGATGCACCAATGATTTCTTCGTAGCAACGCAAGGCATAGCGGTCGGTCATCCCGGCCATGAAGTCGGCAATGTGCCGCGCCCGCGCCGGCTCGGCAAGCGGCGCGGCGGCGGCCCATTCGGGCGGCAGCAATGCGGTGTCGGCGTGGTACGCCGCGAACAGCCGCGTCACCACCAGCTGCGACGGATCGCGCAGCGCGCTGACCATCGGGTGCGAGTACATGCGGGCTCGCAGGAACGCCTTGAGCTGGCTCGATACCGCCGCCATCGCCGGTGAAAAGCCGACGAGGCTGCGCCCGGCAGCGCGCACGTCATCGACCGACTGCGGTGCCGCTGCGGCGAGGCGCGCGCGGGTTTCGGTGAGCAGGTCATCGACCATCCGGCCAATCGCTTCGCGCACCAGCTCAGGCACCAGCCGGCGCCGCGCGGTGACGCCGGGGAAGCGCGCCTTGACCGTCGCCCAGCAGTCGGCGGTAAACGGCACGCTGCACGCGTCCTCGATGCTGAACAGCCCGGCGCGCAGTCCGTCGTCAAGGTCGTGGTTGTCATAGGCGATGTCGTCGGCGAGCGCCGCGACCTGCGCTTCGAGGCTGGCCCAGCTGCCCAGTTCGAGCTGGTGTTCGGCGTCAACCTCGGCGAGCGCCCAGCCCGGTGCGGTGACAGGGCCGTTGTGCTTGGCGAGGCCTTCCAAGGTCTCCCAGCACAGGTTGAGCCCGTCGAAGCCGGGATAGCGGTGCTCGAGCCTGGTCACCACGCGCAACGTCTGGGCGTTGTGGTCGAAGCCGCCGTAGGGCGCCATCGCCTCCTCGAGCGCATCCTCGCCCGAATGGCCGAACGGCGGGTGGCCGAGGTCGTGCGCGAGTGCCAGCGCTTCGGCCAGATCCTCGTTTAGGGCGAGCGCCCGCGCCAAGGTCCGGGCGATCTGCGC
>CALMPZ010000433.1 GCA_937871645.1 uncultured Polymorphobacter sp. | reverse complement strand
GGGGCAGGGCGAGGAGCTCGAGCCGGCGCGCGCCAAGGCCGATATGATGGGGGTCAAGCAGATCTTCATCGAGGACCTGCGCGAGGAATTCGTGCGCGACTATGTCATGCCGATGATGCGCGCCAATGCGCTGTACGAGGGGCAATATCTGCTCGGCACCTCGATCGCGCGGCCGCTGATTGCCAAGAAGCAGATCGAAATCGCGCGGATGGTCGGTGCCGATGCGGTCAGCCACGGCGCCACCGGCAAGGGCAATGACCAGGTGCGCTTCGAGCTTGGCTATTACGCGCTGGCGCCCGACATCAAGATCATCGCGCCGTGGCGCGAATGGGATTTGACGTCGCGCGAGGCACTCATCGCGTTCGCCGAAGCGCACCAGATTCCGGTGGCGAAGGACAAGCGTGGCGAAAGCCCGTTTTCGACCGATGCCAACATGCTGCACACCAGCAGTGAAGGCAAAGTGCTCGAAGACCCGTGGGAAGAAGTCCCCGACTATGTCTATTCGCGCACGGTCAACCCCGAGGACGCGCCGAACACCCCGCAGTACATCACCATCGATTTCGAACGCGGCGATGCGGTCGCGGTTGACGGCGTCGGGCTGTCGCCGGCCAATCTGCTGATGAAGCTCAACGACTTGGGCCGCGCGCACGGCATCGGGCGGCTCGATCTGGTCGAAAACCGCTTCGTCGGCATGAAGTCGCGCGGCATGTACGAAACGCCCGGCGGCACCATCTACGCAGCGGCGCATCGCGGCATCGAATCGATCACGCTCGACCGCGGTGCCGCGCACCTCAAGGACGAGCTGATGCCGCGCTATGCCGAGCTGGTCTACAATGGCTTCTGGTTCGCGCCCGAGCGTGAAATGCTGCAGGCCGCGGTCGACTATAGCCAGGAAAAGGTCACCGGCACCGTCCGGCTCAAGCTCTACAAGGGCAGCGTCAACGTCGTCGGCCGCAAGTCGCCGCATTCGCTGTATTCGGCACGCATCGTGACGTTCGAGGACGACGCCGGCGCCTATGACCAGCGCGACGCCAAGGGCTTCATCAAGCTGAACGCGCTGCGGCTGCGGCTGCTCGGTCAGCGCGACCGCTCATGAGCGACAATGTGGAACTCGACGCCGAAATCGGCGCCTTCTTTGACCGCTACACCGCGGCGTGGGACGCGTTCGATGTCGAAGCACTACTCGACTGCCTCGGCTTCCCGCACCTGATCGCGACGCGCGCCGGCAGCCACTTTTTCGAGGATGACGCCGAGGCACTCGTCAACCTTGAGAAGCTGATCGGCAAGTATCGCGCCGCCGGTGTTCGCCGTATCCACAGCCTCGGCCTGACCGTCGAGGCGTTGCCAGACAACGCGGCGCGCGCCTGTGTCGAATGGCGGCTCGACGACGGCGCGGGCGCGCAGTTGCTGCATTTCCCGACGCTCTTTACGCTGGCGAAGGATGACGAGGGCTGGCACATCGTCGTCATCGACGCACAGGGCGAAGCCGACGCCTGGGCCGGCGCCGGCTGGGCCTGACGACAAGATAAAGGGCCTCCGGCGGGCAGGCCTCAGGCCTGCACCAATAGTTTGGGGCGGTGCCGCCATAGCGCACGCTGGACTATATTGTGCCGAGGCAAATTATTGGTGCAGGCCTGAGGCCTGCCCGCCGGAGGCCCTTCCTGCGCCGTCAGACCGGGGCGAACAGCTCGCGATATCGGAAGAAATTGAACACCGCCGCCGCTGTGGTGCCGAGTGCGATGCCGACCCCGCG
>CALMPZ010000432.1 GCA_937871645.1 uncultured Polymorphobacter sp. | reverse complement strand
GGCTTACCGCGCTCTTGCCCAATACGACCAGGCGCGGCCGCTGCGCAGCTGGCTGGTGCGCATCGCGATCAACAAGTGCCGCGACCGCGCGCGCCGCCGCGCCGTTCGCGGCTTGCTGTCATTTGCGCGACCGCTCGACGCAGCCATCAACGAGACGGTCGCCGATAGCGCTCCAAACGCCGAGCAGCAGCTCGGTGACGCCCGCGAGCTCGACCGGTTGTGGGCGGCCATCGCCACCTTGCCCGGAAACCTCAAGGAGCCGCTGCTGCTGCGGACGGTCGAGGAACTGTCGCAGCGCGAGACCGCGCAGGTTTTGGCGATCAGCGAAAAGGCCGTCGAAACGCGCGTGCATCGCGCCCGCAAGCAGCTGGAAAAAATTATGCACGCCGGTTGAGGGCGGCCGCCACTGGCTGCGTAATCATGGGTAGCACGCTCGCCATTCGCGCCAGCGTTATTTTTTCAAAGGCCATCCATGCCCCGCACTGTCAATCGTCGCCAATTCCTGCGCGGGACGCCATTAGCCGCTGCCGGTCTGTCCATGAACGCCCTGTTCCCGAGCTGGGCACGCAGCGCCACAACCGGGCTCGCCACGCCGCTGCCGATGGTTTCCGGTACCGACATCGCCTTGACCATCGGTCATGCTGCGTTTGAGGTCGACGGGCGGATGAGCCATGCGGTCACGGTCAATGGCACCGTGCCCGGGCCGCTGATCCGGCTGAAGCAGGGGCAGAACGTCCGGTTGGCGGTAACGAACACGCTGTCCGAAGATAGCTCGATCCATTGGCATGGGCTGTTGCTGCCGTTCCAGATGGACGGTGTCCCGGGCCTGAGCTTCCCAGGCATTCGGCCAGGCGAGACCTTCGTCTACGATTTCCCCGTACGTCAGGCCGGCACCTATTGGTATCACAGCCATTCGGGCCTGCAGGAGCAGATCGGTCACATGGGGCCGATCGTAATCGACCCTGCCGGTGCCGATCCTGTTGCCTACGACCGCGAACACATCATCGTGCTGTCCGACTGGAGCGCGATGCACCCGCACGCCGTCATGCTCAAGCTGCGTCAACAGCCGGGCTATTTCAACCATCAGCGGCAAACGCTCGGTGGATTGCTCGCGGGCGAGGGACAAAACGCTGCCGACCGCGCCGAATGGGCCAATATGCGCATGGACCCGACCGATATTTCCGACGTTACCGGATCTACTTACACCTATCTCGTCAACGGCCATGGCCCGAAGGATAATTGGACCGCGCTGTTCACACCGGGGGAGCGTGTCCGGCTGCGGATCATCAATGCCGCTGCGATGACCTATTTCAATTTTCGCATACCGGGGATCGACATGACGGTGGTTCAGGCCGACGGCAACGATGTGCGTCCGGTGAAAGTCGCCGAGCTGCAGATCGCCGTCGCCGAAACCTATGATGTCATCATCGAGACCAAGCCAGGCGACGACCGCGCGTTCACGCTGGTCGCCGAAGCCGTCGACCGGTCGGGCATGGCGCGCGCCACGCTGGCGCCGCGTGCCGGGATGGTCGCCGCAGTGCCGCCGCTGCGTCAGCGCCCGTTGGCGACGATGAAGGACATGGGTATGGACATGTCGGGCATGGCCGCAATGGCGGCGGCGGGCATCGACACGTCGGCGATGGACATGTCGATGCGCAATCCGAAGAACGCACCACAGGTGCGGATGGGGCCAGGCGTGCAGACGATCGCACCAATGCCCGTCGACCGCACAGGCGAGCCGGGACAGGGGCTCGCGGATGTCGGCCACAAGGTGCTCACCTATCGCGACCTCGTAGCCCTCGATCCCAATCCCGATCCCCGGCCACCGTCGCGGTCGCTCGAAATCCACCTGACCGGCAACATGGAGCGCTACATGTGGTCGTTCGACGGTGTCAGTCTCAGCCCGCTCAAGGCTAAATTGCCGTTCCGGCGTGACGAGCGCGTGCGGGTCAAGCTGGTCAACGACACGATGATGGCGCACCCGATCCACCTGCACGGGCATTTTTTCGAGGTGGTTACCAGCGACACGCCGGGTTTCCACCCGCGCAAACATACTGTCAGCGTGCTGCCGGGCGGCACCGTCACGTTCGATCTGACCGCCGATGCGCCGGGCGATTGGGCGTTCCACTGCCACATGCTCTACCACATGCACGCGGGCATGTTTCAGGTAGTGACGGTGCGCCCGCTCGACGGCGACACCGCATGATCGTCGCGCGCCTTGTCATCGCCGTAGCGCTGGTCGCCGCCGCGCCCGCAGCTGCGCAAACGCATGATCCGGCAATGCACGCGATGCCCGGCATGACCATGTCGCCGTCGCAATCTGCTGATGTACCGGCGGCTGCCGCGGTGCAGTCTGCACCCGCCACTGATGCGGCGACGCAGCCGCCGCCCGCACCGCCGGGACTCGCGGCTGAGCGGCTTTATCCGCCAGGCGCGATGGACGCGGCCTATGCCGCCATGCTGCAGGAACACGGCGGAATGCCCGCATATATGCTGTTGTTCAATATCGCCGAATATCAGGTGCGCAACGGCAGCGACGGCTACCGCTGGGACGGCCAGGCGTGGTTCGGCGGGGACATCAACCGGTTCGTGCTGAAATCGGAAGGTGAAGGCAGCACGCGCGGCGGTCTCGAAACGGGCGAAGTACAGGCGCTGTTTTCACATGCAATCGGCCCCTATTTTAACCTGCAGGCCGGCCTGCGGCAGGATTTCCAGCCAACGCCCGCACGCACCTATGCCACGATCGGCGTCGAAGGCGTGCTGCCCTATTGGTTTGAAACCGAGGCGGCGGTATTTCTATCTAACCACGGCGAACTGCTCGGTCGCCTGCAAGGCTATTACGACCAGCGCATCACCCAGCGCCTGATCCTACAGCCGCGCATCGAGGCCAATCTTTCGGCGCAGGACATCGCCGAGACCGGGATCGGCGCCGGCGTGTCGAACATCGAACTCGGCCTGCGGCTGCGTTACGAAATCCGCCGCGAGTTCGCTCCGTACTTCGGCATTTCCTACGACAGCAAGATCGGCAAAACCGCGGACTTCGCGCGTATGGGCGGTAACGACGTTCATAATTCCAGCATAGTATTCGGAATCAGGATGTGGATATAATACAATTCACATAGAAATATCGAAATATGTAACTCGTAGATACTAGAATTTTACCTGTGAAATAGGTAGAAATTGACTTTCTATATATGCAAAAAATCTAATTTGGTGTGCAATATAGCCTCACAAGGACGCCGTATTACGTAGTTTTACGGATTTTAGTGTTGGTCTATGGCATATATTATTTATATCGCTGAACGAAAACGCCAGCCTGTCGGGTGCATTGCAGCGAGGCCCCGAACAGCAAAATGGAGTTGCACCTTAGGAGAAACACGATGTCGAATAACATCAGACGCGCATTTGTAGCCGCATTGGTGCTTGCAGCGGCACCTCTCGCAATCGCATCACCTGCGAGCGCAACCGGAATCGGACACACCATGTTCATGCGCGGATCGATCGTCAGCATGTCGGGCGACGTGGCAACCATCTGCGTCGGCAAGGCCGATGGTGCGACGCCAGGACAGGTGCTGAATGTCGTCCAGGTGAAAATGGTTCCCGGCGGCGCGAAGGGTGCGCCAACGCCGCAACGTACAAACGTCGGCACCGTGCATATCGATGCGATCATCGATGACCATTTCGCAACGGCCACTGTGGTGAGCGGCAAGGCTGCCACGAATGACATTGTCGAATTGAAGAAATGAGCGAGGCGGCCGGCGCTTAGCAGCACCGGCCGCTCACCATTTGGTCTGGGACATCTAGCCGCCGGATTGATGGCAGCGGCAAATATCGCAGTTGGAATTTGCGATGGGTCGAGGGGGGAATTACCCGACGAGCCGGTGGCGACAGCGCCAGGTTTACTTCGGTGGCTTGCGCGACGAACTGTGCATATTGATCACCTTCCAGCCAGCTTCGGTCTGCCTGAGCACGCTGGTTTGGACGCCAATGCGGTCTGCGGGTGCGCCCGCCTTGGGTACAATCCGATAGCCGTAGGTTTCGATCGTGATCGCGACTGGCCCTTCAAAACGCACTTCGATCTTGTAGTCGTTGAACCGGAAGGTCTTGAACTCGGCAAATTCTGGTCCGAGATGATGCTCAAGGTAATGCGTGTAGCTGCCCTCATCGCCGCCCGATTCGAAAATTCGCGAGTCGGGCGTGAACAGTCGCTCGGTGCCGCGCATGTCGAGGCGTTCGATCGCGGCTTTGTAGGTAGCGAGGACGTCGCGCACTTCAGCTGCATTGCGGTCTGACGCCGGGTCAGCGTTCGCGGGTGTTGAAATCGAGGCGATCGCAAAGAGCGCCAAGCCTGACCAGAATGCTGTTGTTGACGGCTTCAATGTTCACTTTCCTTTTGGCCAACTTTTCTGAACCAAACCCTGATGACAGCACAGACTGCTACCGAGAAAACTCAATTCGCGCCAGAGGTCGTCGTCCCTATGCACCTGACTATGCCCCGCGTTCGAGCACAGGGGCAAATCCGCCGCCCGGGGTGCGCATGTTTGTTGTCTGCCCTTGATACAAGCGCGCGGCGGTTAGCAGGACTTCTCCGGCATAAGTATATAATCTGATGTCGACCTTCAGCGCGCTGGACTGTCCGTCGATCACGACCGACCGGCCCGAGGGCGCCGCGAACGCTTGTGCGACGTAGTCGCCCGCCAAGATGTCGGCCCAGACCTTGCGGGTGATCTTGTCGCCACGATAGGCGGCCTTGCTGCCATGTCCACGTGCGGGCTTGAAGAACCATAGCCGGCGCTTCTCCCAAAGCTCGTCAGCGTTGACTGGCGAAACGGACACAGTCCGCGGCACAGTCGCGCGGAGAGTGTCACAAAATTTGGCCCTCAGGCCCCATTCGGCGAGGAGCACAGGATCGGACAACAACGTCAGGTTTCGCTTGTCGGCGAGCAGCGCATGAACATGCGGGTTGGGCGTGACCACGACCTTGCCGCGGGCATAGGCGGCGCGCAAAGCGGCATGGCGTGGTTCCTCGAGCCCGAAATCCACAAGCCGGTTATAGACAAGGTCGATCCTGCGGCCATCAATACTCAGCCCGATTTCATCGGCGACGAGTTCGGCAGCGTCGACAATCACCGTATCGATGTCGTGGTTGTCGAGTAGCGCTTGGGCAAGCTTAAATTCCGGGTACAGAAATTGCGTTTCGGGAGAATCGTCAACGATTGCGATCGTCATCGGTCGTCCGCTGCCTCGTTGTCGCTGCCATTCGGCGACAAACATCGCAGCAATTCTGGCACCGAAATCTTGCGCATCCGCGATCGTGTTGATCGAAAGCCGCGCGTCGGCGCAACATCCGCGTTGCGCCTCGGCGAGCAGCGCGTTGAAAAAGGCGCCACCGGCATTGGTGTTGACTTCGATCAGCCGTGGCCCTTCGGGCGTGATGTGAAAGTCATACCCCATCAGCGCCCCGGCGGGGCCGAAATCAGTCGAGGCGATTTCCGGTGCCCACGCTAGAACTGCAGCTCGGTAGTCCGGCAACAGTGCTGCGGCTTCGATGGCCTCAACGGCGCGTGCCATGGCCAACATGGTGTCGGGCGCAACGAACACTGGAACGTTGGAGAAGAGCGAGGGGTGAGAGGCCGTCAGGGTCGCAGCAAACCCTGGGGCGCCAACCTCCGCGTCAAGCGCCCGTTGCAACGCCAATCTGTCGAGCGTGATGCAGTGGCAGCCCTGATTCAATCGTTCGGCAACGTCATCACCTACTACCACGCCCAAAACGATCCTCGATCCAGCTGTAATGGCGTATGCTTCCGTCCTGCATTCTGTTGTCGCAAACGAGATACTTGATCAACGCGGTAATGCCTAGCACCACGTAGACTGTGGCCAGCTACCCCCCTCCGCGAGCGGCAGCTTTGGAGAGATCGGCGTCATAAAGCTGCCCGACAGCAACCGGCCCCGAACTTGCCAAAAAGGCCGCTGGACGGCAACACGCTCAGTCATTGCTCACGCCAGTGAACCCGAGCAGCTGTGCGGTCTGGCGCAGCCGCTGAATTGGCGAGCCCGCCGTCAAAGGCCAGTAAGCAAGCACGCGTCGAACATATCCCGGAGTTTCCGTGTTCGCCGGAATGCCGTTGGACCGGCTGACCGCCTTCGGGCCGGCGTTGTATGCCGCCAACGCCAGCGTTACCGAGCCGAACTGCTCCAGCATATTGTGCAAATAGCGCGCACCGCCGTCGATGCTTCCAAGCGGGTCGTATCGATCTACGACGCCAAGTTCGCTCGCGGTTGCTGGCATCAATTGGGTTAGGCCCCGCGCGCCTGCCGAGCTGGTGGCAAACTCGACATACCCGGATTCTGCAAGGATCAATGCGTCGAGGAGCCCCGGTGGCAGCCCATGCTGGCACTCTGCGCGCGCAACAGCAGGCCACCATTTGGCCCGACGCTGGGCTGTGCCTATTCCCAAGCCGGATACGACGGGCGGCGGTTCAGCGGCGAGACAAGCGTCGCTGTTCGGCATTGTGCCTACCACCGCCGGGATGTCTTTAGTCGCCGGAGCCAACACC
>CALMPZ010000431.1 GCA_937871645.1 uncultured Polymorphobacter sp. | reverse complement strand
ACCACGATGTTGGGGCGTACCAGCTGCGTCAGCGCCGTCAGTTCGCCGGCATGGTTCATGCCCATTTCGAAAATGCCGAAGCGGCTGTCGGCGGGCATCCGCGACAGGCTCAGCGGCACGCCGGTATGGTTATTGTACGACTTGACCGAAGCATGCGTGTGCCCGGGTGCGAAACGGTCAAGCGCCGCGCGCAGCGCCTCCTTGACGCCGGTCTTCCCGACGCTGCCGGTAACGCCGATGACTGTAGCCGCCGTGCGCGACCGCGCGGCGCGACCCAGGGCGTCGAGTGCGGCAGTGGTGTCGGCGACCAGCACATGCGGTGCGTCAACTGGCGTACTGACCAGCAACCCGGCCGCACCGCGTTCGAGCGCAGTCGGGATGAAGCGGTGGCCGTCGGTGGTTTCGCCCTTGAGCGCCACGAACAATTCGCCGCCGATGACTTCACGCGAATCGAAGCAGACGCCGCTAGCGTTGAACGGCGCAGATACGCTGCCACCGGTGGCTGCGGCAATCGCGTCGGCTGTCCAGAGCGGGGCAGTCATTGTGCGCACTCGCGCGCAACCTGCACGTCATCGAACGGCAGGACGCGGTTGCCGACGATCTGGCCCTGTTCATGGCCCTTGCCGGCGATCAGGATAACGTCATTGCCACCGGCGGCTTTGATGGCAGCAGCAATTGCCGAGCGGCGGTCACCGATTTCAGTCGCGCCTGCGGCTGCAGCCATGATGTCGGCACGAATGCTTGCCGGATCCTCGCTGCGTGGGTTGTCATCGGTGACGATGACGACGTCGGCCTGCGCGACGGCAATGGCACCCATTTGCGGGCGCTTGCCGGTGTCGCGGTCGCCGCCGGCACCAAATACCAGATGCAGACGGCCACGCGTATGCGGGCGCAGCGCCGCAATCGCCGCGACGAGGCCGTCGGGGGTATGGGCATAATCGACATAGACCGGGGCACCCGCCGCAGTGATGACCGCGCGTTCGAGCCGGCCGCGTACCGGTTGCAGCCGCGAAAGCCCGCCCAGCGTGGCGGCGAGATCGCCACCGGTCGCCAGCACCAGCCCCGCCGCGACAAGCGCGTTGGCGGCTTGATAGGCGCCGATCAGCGGCAGATTGACCTTGTGCGTCTTGCCACCAGCTTCGAGTTCGAGCGTCTGACCAAGCTGTGTCGGGGTGCGCGAAACAAGACGGATGGTGTCGCCGAGTGTCCCGACGGTCAGTAGCTTGAGGCCGCGGGCACGCGCTGCCGCAATCGCGCGTTCGCTCCAGGCATCATCGGCCCAGATGACGGCGGCGCCATCGGCATCGACGACTTCGCTGAACAGCCGCAGCTTGGCGGCGAAATAGGCCTCCATCGTTTCGTGATAGTCGAGATGGTCGCGGCTCAGATTGGTGAACGCTCCAGCGGCGACCGGCAGGCCTTCGGTGCGATACTGTGCGAGGCCATGGCTCGAGGCTTCGAAGCTGGCGTGAGTAATGCCCTCGCGCTGCAGCCCGGCCATGTTGGCGAGGAAGGTGACGACGTCGGGGGTGGTCAGCCCGGTGGAGACCTGGTCATTGGCGGTGGTGACGCCAAGGGTGCCGATGCTGGCGGCGACATGACCCGCCAGCCGCCACAACTGACGCGTCAGTTCGGCCGTCGACGTCTTGCCGTTGGTGCCGGTGACGGCGACCGTTGTTGCCGGAAACGGTGCAAAGAAATGCGCTGCCAGCCGGGCAAACACGCGCCGCGGTTCGGCATCAGCGATGTGCAGTGCGCCGACGACCACGGCCTCGGGCCGCGCCACGACGGCAACGGCGCCGTTGGCGATGGCATCTGCGATGAAATCCTCGCCATTGAAACGCGTGCCGACAAAGGCGCCGAACACCGTGCCCGGGGCAACCTTGCGATGATCAAGTGCAAAGCCGCTGACGCGCAGGTCAGCGGCACTCGGCGGCGCAGCAGGATAGAGCGCGCCAAGCTTCATTCCTTGGCCTCGCCTTCGATCTGTCCGAGCAGCGAAGCGACATCGATGTCCTTGTCGGCGTCGGGAATGATGCCAAGCGGCGGGCCGATGCGCTGGACCAGCCGCCCGACAACCGGCGCCACGACCATGCCCGCAGTCTTGAAACCAAATGTCGACTTGCTGCCCTTGGGGTTGTCGACGGTCGCCATGACGATGTAGCGCGGCTTGTCCATCGGGAAGGCGGCGGCAAAGGTCGAAACGTTGGCGCCTTTGACATAGCGCCCGCCCGCCAGCTTTTCGGCGGTGCCGGTCTTGCCGCCGACGCGGTAGCCGGCAGCGTTGGCCTTGCGGCCAGTGCCATCGGTAACCACCAGCCGCAGCATCGCGCGCATCGTGTCCGAAGTCGCCTGACTGAACACGCGGGTGCCTGGCACCTGCTTGCCGGGCTCGACGCGCAGCAGCGTGGCGGGGCGCAGGATGCCGCCGTTGACGACTGCGGCATAGGCGCTCGCCATGTGCAGCGGGCTGATAGCAAGGCCGTGGCCATAGGCAATAGTCATCGTCGCCAGTTCGCCCCAGTTGGCGAGTGGCGGATATTGCGGGTTGGCGCGTTCGGGCAGTTCGATCGGCGCCTTCTGAAAAAAGCCGAGGCGTTCGAGATAGACGCGCTGGCGGTCGCGACCCAGCGCGGAGGCGATACGCGCGGTACCGATGTTCGACGAATGGATAAAGATTTCGGGCACCGTCTGCGCACGGTTGAGCGCATGACCGTCGTGGATCGTATAGCCGGCGATGCGCAACGGCCGGCTGGCATCGAACATCTGCGACATCGAGGTGACGACCCCGGCGTCGAGCGCCATGGCGATGGTCAGTGTCTTGAAGGTCGAGCCAAGTTCGTAAACGCCGTAGGTGACTTTGTTGTAATAGGTCGACGGATCCGACTGGCCGGGGGCATTGGGGTTGAAGTCGGGCAACGATGCCATGGCGATGACTTCGCCGGTATCGACATCCAGCACGATCCCGCCAGCACCGTCGGCACGCTGGTCGATCATGACTGCCGTGAGTTCGCTTTCGAGCGCCTGCTGGACGCGCGCGTCGATCGACAGGTGCATCGGCGTGCCGCGTGTCGCGGGGTCGGACAGCGTACCGTCGAAGGCCTTTTCGATGCCGACCTTGCCGGCGCCGTCGACGGCATAACCCAACACATGCGCGGCCAGATTGAGGTTGGGATACAGGCGCTCGGGTTCACGCTCGAGCGTGATTGCCGGTTCGCCGAGGTCATTGATGCGCTTGGCCTGTTCGGGCAGCACGCGGCGCGAAATATAGCGGAACGAATTGCGTGCGGTGAGTTCCTTGTAGATCGCGTCGGCGGTCTGGTCGGGCAGGATCGCGGCAATCTGTCCGGCAAGAATGCGCGGATTGCCGACCAGTTTGCGCGGCGCCACGGCGATGCCATAGGCTTCGAACGTCCGCGCCAGCTCGACATTGTTGCGGTCGTAGATGTCGCCGCGGACCGGAATCGCGCCGACACCACGGCTGCCACCGACCGTCGGACGCCCTTGCAGCAACGACAGATCGGCCAGCCGCAACACCAGCACGCCGATGGCAATGCAGAACAGCACGAGCCCGGTCATCAGCCGCTGCCGCCCGAGCGCAAGTGTCTGCTGGCGCTGGCCAGCTAGTTGAATGGGGCTGCTCGCTGCCGAACGCGGGCGCCCGACGGCGCCCGACAGGATTTCAGAGCGGAGCGGCACCGCCGTCATTACATCGGCGCCTTCGGCGGGCTGGTGTCGGCAACAACGGCCGGCGCAGCCGCTGCGGCGCTGGTGACCGATTCAACCAGTAACGAATCGAGGCCGGCGGTGACCGCAGCGGGCTTTGCCGGCGCTTTGGTTGCGACTGCCGGCGCCAGTGCTGCCGGCACCGTCATCAGCCGCGAACGGCTGGCGCTGGGGACGGCATAGTTGATGGTCTTCATGCCCGGTGCGAGTTGGTTTGCCGGGCGCGGTGTG
>CALMPZ010000430.1 GCA_937871645.1 uncultured Polymorphobacter sp. | reverse complement strand
CGGCGCTGCGCCGTGCCAAGCGTGGCGAAATCGGCGCAATCGGCGACGCGCTGGATCGCCGCATGCTGCGCGCGGTTCTGCCCGGCCTCCATCAGATAGGCGATCAGCGCCGCCTCGGCCTCGGCATGCGCGGCGCGCAATTCGGGGGTGTCGGCAACGCCGGTCAGATGCGTCACCGGCGACCAGCCCCGCGTCAACGCGAAATCGGCGGCCTCGGCGGGCAGGATGACCGTACTGAAATCATCCGCATCGGCAATCGCCGCAATTGCCGCGCGATGGTCGGCAATTAGCTGCAACGTCGCCGGCACCACATGTTCGGGACGGATCGCCGCGAAATCGGGGAGGTCGGTGTCAGCCAGCAGCGGATTGGTGTCGGTCATTTTCACTCTCGCAAATTGTACGCGTCACAACTCGGACGTCGGGGCATTGGTTGCAAGGGCCTCCGGCGGGCAGGGGTGACCCCTGCACCCGATTTATCAGTATTTCGTCATCCCGGCGAAAGCCGGGACCCATCGAGGTCGAAAACTGCACCCGCTTCGATGCCGATGGGTCCCGGCTTTCGCCGGGATGACGGCAGTAAAATGGGTGCAGGCCTCAGGCCTGCCCGCCGGAGGCCCTTACACTACCCCGCCGCGACCTTCGCCGCGACGCGTTTGGCGTCGATCAGCCGGATCGTCGAGCTGGCTTTGGCGAGAACCTTGTCGGCGGCGTCGATCAGCCGGCCTTCCATGAACCAGGTCGAGCCGCCGCGTTGTTCGGCCCAGCCTTCGGCGCGCACCAGCCCCGGCATCGCGGGGGCGAAATAGCTGACCTTGAGTTCGAGCGTCATCGGCACGCGGTCGAAGCCGACCTCGGCGATGATGGCGTGCGCCATCGCCGCGTCGATCCAGCCGGCGACAAAGCCGCCCTGCGCGACGCCGCCCGAATGGCACATGTGCTGGCCGACTTCATATTCGATGACGGCGTGCCCCGGCTCCATCGTGATGACGCGTTGCTGGCCGAGCGTGCCGCCCAGGGTGCCGGGTTCGGAGGGCGTGTCGCGTTTCATGGGGCAAGCGTTCCTTATGATGGTTGCGCGGCGTTCGTAGCCGCGCGCGGGGCTGCGGCGCAAGTCGCGTTCAGCTTGCGGCCACGCGTCCACCAGCGTGGCGCACGAGTTGTCCGCCGAGTTCGAGGTCGAGCAGCACCGTCGCGACGATGGCGCTGGGCAGTCCCGACAGCCGCACCAGTTCGTCGACGGGGCAGGGGGTGGGGGACAGCAGCGCGCTGACTGTCGTGTGCGCGCTTTCATCGGCTTCGAGCGCCAGCGGCGCGGCGTCATAATGCGCGTCGGGCGCGGCAAAGCGTCCGCCGACGCCCGCGGTGAAGCTGCCCAGCGCCTCCAGCACATCGGCAGCGTTCTGGATCAGCGTCGCGCCTTCGCGGATGAGCTGGTTGCAGCCCTGCGCGCGCGGATCTAGCGGCGAGCCCGGCACCGCCATGACCTCGCGCCCGGCCTCGGCGGCGATGCGCGCGGTGATCAGCGAGCCGGATTTGAGCGCGCCCTCGACCACCACCGTTCCGGCCGCGAGCGCGGCGATAATGCGGTTGCGGCGCGGGAAGTGGCGCGCCTGCGGCTGCGTGCCGAAGGGTTGCTCGGCCACGATCAGGCCGCGTTCGCCAATCTGCGTCTGCAAGTCCGCGACTTCAGGTGGATAGGGAATGTCGAGCCCGCCGGCGATGACGCCAATGGTGCCGCCCTCCAACGCGCCCCAGTGCGCCGCAG
>CALMPZ010000429.1 GCA_937871645.1 uncultured Polymorphobacter sp. | reverse complement strand
CCGCAAGCCCGCCTCTACCGGGCAGAGGTCCTCGGTGTCGCGCGTGCCGTCGCCTTCGGGTTCGATCTCCCAGATGCCGACCATGAACGGCCCGGCCGGCACCCAGCCTGCCGTGAAGGCGTCGGTCGACACCCAGCGCTTGCCCGGCACGAATTCGAGCACAATGCCGTCATTGGGCATGACTTCGCCGTCAGGCCCGAGCATTTCCATCGCCGAGCGGCCACCGGCGCGCCACTCGACATCGATGACGCGCATCCGCCACGGCCTGGGGCACCACCAGTCCTCGATGCGCTCGACCATTGCCTGCCAGACGGCGGCGGGCGGCGCGGCGATGTAGCGCGTCACCGACAGTTCAAGCGATGCGGCGCTCATGCGGCACCGCGCTTGCCGACCAGCGCGAAGCTGGCGCCCTGCGGATCGATGCCGATGATGATGTGGTCGTCGCCGGGGACTTCGCTGGGGCCGTGCGCGATGCTGCCACCGGCGGCAGTGACGCGCGCCGCGGCGGCATCGATATCGGGGACGCGGAAATAGTATGTCCACATCGTCGGCGGTCCGTCGGGCGGGCACGGGGTGACCGCGCCGATGCCGCCGCCGCCATGGTTGATGAAGCGGTATTCGCCCATCGGCCCCATGTCCATCGCGTCGCCCTGCGTCCAGCCGAACTGACCCTGGTAGAATGCCAGTGCACCGCGCTGATCGGTTGTCGACAATTCGTTCCAGCTGCAACGGCCGGTCAGGTCGGTCGAAAACGAAGTGCTCTCGCCGTCGCCAACGGGTTGCATGACATAGACCATGCCGCCCTGCGGATCGGCAACCAGCGCAAATCGGCCGATGCCGGGGACGGCGGTGACCGGCATTTGGATGCTGCCGCCGGCGCCAGTGATGGCCGCCACACTGGCATCGATATCGTCGACGCCGATATAGCCAAGCCAGACCGGCGGCATCGGCGCGCCCGCGGGCAGCGCCATAAGCCCGGCAACATCGGTCCCGGCCGCTGCGAACTGCCGATAGTCGTTGGGCGAATTGGCCGCGCCGTGCATCGTCCAGCCGAGCACGGCGCCATAGAATCGTGCAGCGGCGTCAGGATCGGTTGTCAGCAATTCGTACCAGACGAATTTTCCGTGTGTGCGGGTCATTGAAGCGTCTCCCCTGGCTTGAACAACAACATCAGATAGCGGCGCAGATGGTCGATACTGGCAACGACCGCTGCCGGATCGTCGAGCGCTTTGGCGATGACGAAGCCGCCTTGCAACACCACCTGCGTGTGCAGCGCGAGGTCGGCTGCATGCACCACGTCGCCGAGCCCGTGTTCGGCAATCGCGGCGGCGAAGTCGGCCTCGAGCGTCGCGGCATGGCCGGCGATGCTGGCGCCGCACGCGTCGCTGATCGCCGGCTGGGTTTCGAAAACCTCCTGCGCCATCATGCCGGCGACGCAGCTGAACTGCGCCGGCGCCCCGGCAATCATCGCGCGCCGCAGGTCGAGATAGGCGAAGATGCGCGCCAGCGGCGTCGGTGCGGCGTGATAGTCGGCGGCGGCGAACATCGGCGCGGTGGTGTCGGTCCAGTGCTGCGCGGCGGCGACACCATAGTCGGCCTTGCTGGCGAAATGGTGGAAGAACGCGCCCTTGGTGACGCCGGCGGCGGTGCACAGATCCTCGACGCGCGTCGCATCATAGCCGCGTTCGCGCAGCAGCTGCATGCCGGCATCGAGAAGGCGCGTGCGCGCATCGGGTTTGGGTGTGCTCATAGTTAAAACATACCAACCGGTCGGTACTGAGTCAACGCGCATGCAGGGACTGGCGGGGCGGCGCGCCGCGGCCTAGAACAACGGCTGCAACGCAGAAATTTCAGGAGCCCTGGGCCATGTCGACCGTCCCCGTCCGCAACTATGACATTCCCGAATTGCGCCGGCTCGATGTCGCGCACCACCTGCCGGCGCAGACCGACTACGGCCTGCAGCAGCGCAACGGCGGCTCGAAGATCATCACCCGCGCCGATGGCTGCACGATCTGGGACGGCGAGGGGAAACCCTATCTCGATGGCATGGCGGGACTTTGGTGCGTCGCCGTCGGCTACGGCCGCGAGGAACTGGCGAAGGCTGCCTACGAGCAGATGCTCGAACTGCCGTATTATAACACCTTCTTCAAGACCGCGACGCCGCCGGCGGTGAAGCTCGCCGCCAAGATCGCCGAACTGGCGGGCGGCAACCTCAGCCATGTGTTCTTCAACTCGTCGGGCTCCGAAGCCAATGACACGGTGTTCCGCATGGTGCGGCATTACTGGACATTAAAGGGCCAGCCGCAGCGCAGCATCTTCATCAGCCGCTGGAACGCCTATCACGGCACCGGCGTCGCGGGCGTGTCGCTCGGCGGCATGAAGGCGATGCACGCGCAAGGCGGCCTGCCGATCCCCGGCGTCGAACACGTCATGCAGCCCTACAAGCTGAACGAGGGCCTGCCCGGCGAAAGCGACGCCGATTTCTGCGCTCGCGCCGCGCAAGCCATCGAAGAGCGCATCCTTGAGGTCGGCCCCGAAAATGTCGCGGCGTTCATCGGCGAACCCGTCCAGGGCGCCGGCGGCGTCATCATCCCGCCGGCAGGCTATTGGCAGAAGGTCGAAGCGATCTGCCGCAAATACGGCATCCTGCTGGTCTGCGATGAGGTCATCACCGGCTTCGGCCGCACCGGCAACTGGTTCGGCTTCCAGCATTACGGGCTCAAGCCCGACATGATCGCCATGGCGAAGGGGCTGTCGTCGGGCTATCTGCCGATTTCCGCGGTCGCGGTCAGCAGCGAGATCGTCGACGTGCTGCGCACCGGCGGCGATTTCGTCCACGGCTTCACCTATTCCGGTCACCCGACCGCCTGCGCGGTGGCACTCGCCAACATCGCCATCTTCGAACGCGAGCACCTCGTTGAGCGCACCCGCGACGACACCGGGCCCTATCTGGCGAAGGCGTTGCAGCGGCTGGCCGACCACCCGCTGGTCGGCGAAGTTCGCAGCCTCGGGCTGCTCGGCGCCGTCGAGATCGTCAGCAAGAAGGGCACCAACCTGCGCTTTGGCGGCAAGGAAGGCACCGCCGGGCCGATGGTCCGCGACGCCTGCATCGAACGCGGCCTTATGGTGCGCGGCATCCGCGACACCATCGTCATGTGCCCGCCGCTGATCATCAGCCACGAGGAGATCGACCGCATCGTCAGCATCATCGGCGCTGCGCTCGATGCCTGCGAGCCGGAATTGCGGAAGATTGGGTGAGCGCGATGCACGTAACTTCGACCTCTCCCTTTCAAGGGAGGGGCGACTCGCGGCACGCGAGCGGGGGTGGGTGCTTTGGCACCATCCATGATAACGCGCCGCAACGTCGCTGCACCGAAAGCACCCACCCCCGCTCAGCTTCGCTGAGTCGCCCCTCCCTTGAAAGGGAGGGGTTGACATGGTGACCCGCCAATACCGCCAGATCCCCGACGGTGAAGTCTGGACGCTCGAATGGCGCGATGCCGGCGAACGCGCGCCGTGGCTGCATTTCCTCCACGCGACGGGGATGAATGCCGAACTGTATCGGCCGCTGCTGGCGCCGCTGGCGGGCGAGTTCAACATCGTCGCCAGCGATGCGCGCGGGCATGGGATGACGCGGCTACCCGCCGATCCCGATAAATTGCAGCGCTGGACAACGTATCAGGATGACCTGGGCGCGCTGCTCGCCAGCTACGGGCGCAGCGAACCGTGGTTGCTGGCCGGCCATTCGATGGGGGCGACGGTGACGCTTGAACTGGCGGCACGGACGCCGGGGCTGGCGCGCGCGGTATTGATGATCGAGCCGGCGACGGTGCCGTTCGCCAATGCCGCGGCGTTCGAGGCCGAGCGTGTCGCCGGCACTGCCGGGCCGAGCCATATGGATGCGCAAGCGCGCCGCCGCCGCCGCGACTGGCCTTCGCTTGCCGAACTGCGCGCCGCGTATCACGGCCGCGGCGTGTTCAAGACCTGGGGCGATGAATGGCTCGACGCCTATCTGGCGGGCGGCACGCGGCCCAATGCCGACGGCGGCGTCAGCCTGAGTTGCGATCCATCGTGGGAGGCGGCGACCTTCCGTGCGGTGTCGGCGACGCTCGAAGCCAGCCTGCACGAGTGGCACGGGCCGATGGCGCTGCTGTTCGCCAACGAGGGCAGCACGGTGACGCGCGCCGATGTGCCGGTGTTCATGGCGCGGCCGGGGCGCACCGAGGCCTATTTCGAACAGGCCGGGCACTTCCTGCCGGTCGAGCACCCCGACGAGGTTGCTGCGGCGATCCGCGAACTGGCGGCACGGTCGTGATTGAACCCCGCACCCGGCAAACACGCGCCGAGGTCGCGGGGCATTATGACGAGCTCGACAAGGTCTACCGCGAAGTCTGGGGCGAGCATGTCCACCACGGTTACTTCGTGCTCGGCGACGAAAGCATCGTCGAGGCGACCGACGCGCTGACCGATCTTGTCGCCGACAAGCTGCGCATCACGCCGGGCATGGCGCTGGTCGATATCGGTTGCGGCTATGCGAAAAGCGCCGAGCGGCTGGCCGAGCGTTTCGACGCGCAGGTCACCGGTCTGACGGTGTCGGCCGAGCAAGCCGCGATCGGCCAGGCGCGGCAGCCCAAATCGGGCAGCCTCGATATTCGCGTTGCCGACTGGATGGCGAACGGCCTGCCCGACGGTGCGTTCGACCGCGGCTATGCCATCGAATCGACCGAGCACATGGTTGATAAACAACGCATTTTCGAGGAGGCGTTCCGCGTGCTCAAGCCCGGCGGCCGGCTGGTGGTCTGCGCCTGGCTATCCGCCGACGCACCGACCAAATGGCAGGTCGACCATTTGCTCGAACCGATCTGCCGCGAGGGTGCGTTGCCCGGCATGGGAACGCGCGCCGAATATGATGGCTGGGCCGAGGCGGCGGGTTTCACCGCGCTCGGCTGCCACGACATCAGCGCCAATGTCGCCAAGACCTGGACGATCTGCCTGCGCCGGCTGGCGGCGAAGTTGCTGACGCGCCCCGACTATCTGCG
>CALMPZ010000428.1 GCA_937871645.1 uncultured Polymorphobacter sp. | reverse complement strand
GATCTGGCGCTGATCGGCCATGTTCCCGAAGGCATCGTCATTGCGGTGCGCGGCACGATGCCGCCCGACCCCAAGGCCAACCACAAGACGATGCTCGCGGTGGCGCGCGACTGGCTCAATGACGGCAATCTGTTCGACACCGCGTCGAACGACTTTGTCGACCGCGTCCACGGCGGCTTTGCCGCAGCGGCGGTGGCATTGTGCAGCGGTGATGACGGCATAAAGGCGCAACTGACCGCGATGCTGGCGCGGGACGGGATGCCGCAGCACATCTATGTCACCGGCCACAGCAAGGGCGGGCCGGTCGCCAATCTGATCGCCTGGGCGATCCGGGCGCGCTGGGGTATCTCGAGCGTGCCGGTCAGCGTCGTCACCTTTGCCGCGGCGCGCACCGGCAACGCCGCGTTTCGCGCCGATTTCAACGCGCGCGGCATCGATTGCACCCGCTACGAGGCGTTCTTCGACCAGGTGCCCAAGCTGCCGCTCGGCACCGACAAGAACCACGCGCTGCGCAAGCTGCTCGACCATCTCGGTATCCAGCTTTCGGGCGACGGCGTTGGCTTTGTCGGCATCGGCGCCAAGGTCGAGGAAAACCCGCTCCAGGCGATATTCAAGAACGCCGGCGGGCTGGTCAACATCGGCAACGGCAAGGTCGATTTCATCGACAACCTCGCGATGATCGTCAAGGCGCACAGCATCGGGCCCGACACCTCATATGTCGGGCTGGTGCCGTAACGGGCGCTTGCAGGCACGCCGCCGCGCTGCTACGTTCCCGTTTCGTTCGTATTTTTCGGAGTCGCCATGGTCCGCCCCGCCACCCGCTATGTCTGCCAGGCCTGCGGCTCGGTGACGTCGAAATGGATGGGGCAGTGCGCCGACTGTAGCGAATGGAACACCATCCAGCAGGAAGCCGCGCCGGTCGTCAGTGTGTTTTCCGCCAAGCACTCGCTCAGCGCCGGCGGTGCGCGCATCGACATGACGGGATTGAACGACGATGTCGCGCTGCCCGAACGGCTGTCGACCGGCATTGCCGAGCTTGACCGCGCGTTGGGCGGCGTACCGGGCGGCGGCGGCTTGGTCGCAGGTTCTGCCGTGCTGATCGGCGGCGACCCCGGCATCGGCAAATCGACGCTGCTGCTGCAGGCAGCGGGCAAGATGGCGCTCAACGGCCTGCGCGTCAGCTATATTTCGGGCGAGGAAGCCGCCGATCAGGTGCGGCTGCGGGCGCGCCGGCTGGGGCTGGCGAAGGCGCCGGTACAACTCGCCGCCGCGTCATCGGTGCGCGACATTCTGACGACGCTGGCCGCCGGCCCGCCGCCGGCGCTGCTGATCATCGATTCGATCCAGACAATGGTGTCCGACACGCTGGAGGGCGCGCCGGGGACTGTGTCGCAGGTGCGCGCCTCGGCTATGGAACTCATCCGCTACGCCAAGACCAGCGGCGCGGCGGTGGTGCTCGTCGGCCATGTCACCAAGGAC
>CALMPZ010000427.1 GCA_937871645.1 uncultured Polymorphobacter sp. | reverse complement strand
AGGCCGGGACCCAGCTTTCTGCTTGCTGCCGGTGAAAAGAAAGCTGGGTCCCGGCCTTCGCCGGGATGACGAAAGGAAAAAATCGGGTGCAGGCGTCACGCCTGCCCGCCGGAGGCCCTTAAACCTCGGCAGTCCCGCCATCACATGGTACGACGGCACCGGTCGTATACGCCGAAGCGCGCGACCCCAGGAAGATTGCCACGCCGGCGATGTCTTCGGGCTGGCCGATGCGCCCCAGCGGGTTGCCGGCGCGGATGGCATCGCCGGCAGTGGCGAGCGTTGCGGCCATCATCTGGCTCGGGAACGGGCCCGGCGCGATGGCGTTGACGAGGATGTGGTCGCCGGCCAGCCGCTTTGCCATTTGGCGGGTCAGCATGATGACGCCGGCTTTGGAGGCCGAATAGGAATAGGTTTCGAGCGTGGAGGGTGCGAGGCCGTTGATCGAAGCGATGTTGATGACGCGGGCTGGACTGGGCTGGCTGGCGGCAGCGCGCAGCAGTGGCAGCAGCTTCTGCGTCAGGAAGAACACCGACTTGACGTTGAGGTCCATGACCTTGTCCCAGCCGCTTTCGGGGAACTCGTCGATCGGTGCGCCCCAGCTGGCGCCGGCGTTGTTGACCAGCACGTCGAGCTTGTCGACCTTGGCGGCGAGTGCGGCGGCGAGGGCTTCGACGCCGGCCATTTCGGACAGGTCGAACGGCAGGCTGGTGCATTTGCCGTGCTTCGACAGCTCCTCGGCGATGCCGTCGCAAACGTTCGCCTTGCGCGACGAGATAAAGACATTGGCGCCGTTTTCGACATAGCCGCGTGCGATCATCTCGCCGATGCCGCGCGAGCCGCCGGTGACCAGCACGTTTTTACCTTCGACATTGAATAGATTGCGCATTGCGAAGACTCCCCTATGGTTTACGCAAACGTCAATAGCGCCGCGATTCCAGACGGCCAAGCCATAGCAGCCAGGGGAGTTTAAATGACCGCCATTACCGCCAACGGCATCACCATCGAATATGAAACCTTCGGGTCACCGAGCGCAACGCCGCTGCTGCTGGTGATGGGGCTCGGCGCCCAGATGACGCTGTGGCCGGTCGAATTGTGCGAGGCGCTGGTGGCGCGCGGCTATTACGTCATCCGCTACGACAACCGCGATGTCGGGCTGTCGACCAAGTTTGATGCAGCGGGCGTGCCCGAAGTGCCGGCGATCATCATGGCGATGATGAGCGGCAAGCCGGTCAATGTGCCCTATACGCTGCACGACATGGCCGCCGATGCGATGGGGCTGCTTGATGCGCTGGGGATTGCCAAGGCGCATATCGTCGGCGCGTCGATGGGCGGCATGATCGCGCAGCTGATCGCCGCCGACTATCCCGCACGG
>CALMPZ010000426.1 GCA_937871645.1 uncultured Polymorphobacter sp. | reverse complement strand
GTACGCATGCGCTGCTGGCGAAGGCGGTCGAGTTCAAGCGCCTCGGGCTGGTCATCGTCGACGAGGAGCAGCGCTTCGGCGTGGTCCACAAGGAGCGGCTCAAGAACCTCAAGACCGACGTCCATGTGCTGACACTGACCGCGACGCCGATCCCGCGGACGCTGCAGATGGCGCTGACCGGCCTTCGCGAACTGTCGATTATCGCGACGCCGCCAGTCGACCGGTTGGCGGTGCGGACGTACGTGATGCCGTGGGATGAGGTCGTCCTGCGCGAGGCGCTGCTGCGCGAACATTACCGCGGCGGGCAAAGCTTCTTCGTGACGCCGCGCATCGCCGACCTGCCCGATATCGAGGCATTCCTGCGCGAGAATGTGCCCGAAGTGAAATACGTGACGGCGCACGGCCAGATGGCGCCGACCGAAGTCGAGGAGCGCATGAGCGCCTTCTACGACCGCAAATATGACGTGCTGCTGTCGACGACGATCATCGAAAGCGGGCTCGACATCCCCAGCGCCAACACGCTGATCATCCACCGCGCCGACCGCTTCGGGCTGGCGCAGCTGTATCAGCTGCGCGGCCGTGTCGGGCGCGCCAAGGTGCGCGCCTATGCGTACATGACCACGCCCGCCGACAGCGTGATGACCGAGACCGCCGAAAAGCGCCTGCACGTGCTGTCGAGCCTCGATTCGCTCGGCGCCGGCTTCCAGCTGGCAAGCCATGACCTTGATATTCGCGGCGCCGGCAATCTGCTCGGCGATGAACAGTCAGGGCATATCCGCGAAATCGGCTTCGAACTCTACCAGTCGATGCTTGAGGACGCGATCCTGGCGGCGCGTGCCGCCGGTGCCGGCCTGCGCGCGCCCGACGAGGCATTCTCGCCGCAGATTACCGTCGATGCGCCGATCCTGATTCCGGAGGATTATGTCCCCGATCTCAACCTGCGCATGGCGCTCTACCGGCGCCTCAACGAGCTGCCCGACCGCGCCGCCATCGACGGCTTTGCCGCCGAGATGATCGACCGCTTCGGGACGCTACCCGAGGAAGTGGCCAACCTGCTCGCCGTGCTCGAAATCAAGCAATATTGCACGCGCGCCAATATCGCCAAGGTCGATGCGGGGGCCAAAGGCGCAGTGGTGACGTTCCAGAACAACAGCTTCCGCAACACCGCGAGCCTGCTCGACTATGTCGCGCGGCTGGGGGAGCGCGCCAAGTTCCGTCCCGACCAGAAACTGTTCGTCGGCGGCGAATGGGGTGGCACCGAAGCGCGGCTCAAGGGCGCACTCGCTTTGTCGAAGTCGCTGGCGCGGATCGCCGAAGGCGCGACGGTCAAGCCGGCGGCTACTAAGGGTTCTGGGTCGCCAACTGCGCCGACTGCTCCAGCGCCGAAGCCAGCGCCGCCGGCGGCTGTGCCCCCACGACCAGCAGTTTTCCGTTCAAAACGAAGCTGGGAACGCCGGTGATGCCCGAATCGCGCGCACGCTCGGCCTGATCCTCGATCAGCACGCGGTCGGCGTCACCCGCCAGCAGGTCGCGCACCTGCGCGCCGTCCATGCCGGCGCCTTCGGCAATCGCCACCAGCACATCGGCGTCGGAAATATCGTCGCCGGCTTCGAAATGCGCCACGAACAGCGCGCGTGCCACCGCATCGGCGACCCCGGCGCCCGCCGCCCAGCGCATCAGCCGGTGCGCGTCGGCGGTGTTGGGCAGGTGCTTGACCTTTGACAGGTCGAGCGCCAGCCCGGCGTCGGCGGCGGCGGCCTCGACGTTCTTGCCGAGTTCACGGGCGCGTTCGACGCTGCCGAACTTGGCGATCATATAGGCGTTGCGGTCGGCGCCCTTGGGCATCCCGGGGTTGAGGAAATACGGGTGCCAGCGCCACGCGACGGGCTGGCCTGCGGTCAACGCCGCATCGAGATTGCGCATGCCGATATAGCACCACGGGCAGATGAAATCGGACACCATGTCGATAGTTGTCGCTGCATTTGCTGGCGTCATGGCCAATTCCTCCTTCAACTTGCGATGCGCGGCGCCGCCGGCGCGACGGCGTTCCATGATTTGACGAACACCGCCAGCGCGTCGGCCGACATCGCCGGGGCACAGTGGAAGCCCTGATACCAGTCGCAGCCGGCGGCGGCGGCCATTTCGAGCTGCGTGGCGTTTTCGACACCTTCGGCCATCACGCACATGCCCAGCCCGTGCGCCATTTCGATGATCGACTGGACGACGATGCGGTCGCGGCTGTCGCCGCCGAAGTCGGCGACCAGGCGCTTGTCGATCTTGACGAAATCGAGCGGCAGTGCGCGCAAATAGGCAAGGCTCGAATAGCCGGTGCCGAAGTCGTCGAGCGCGATGCGGATGCCCTGCGCGCGCAGCCGCTGCAGCGTTGCTGCGGCGACATCGAGGTTGGCAATCAGGTCGCCTTCGGTGACTTCGATCATCAACTGGTCGGGCGGGAAGCCGTACTGCTCGAGCGCGCCGACCATCGCCTCGACAAAGCCTTCGGCGGCAAGGTCGGCGGCGGTGGCGTTGATCGACATGCGCAGGTCGTGCAGGTCCGGGTGCGACTCCACCGCGACCGACAGTGCCAGTTCGCGGATACGGTCACCGAGCAACACCGCGACTTCGGCGCTTTCGGCGACTTCGAGCAAGGTTTCGGCCGAAAGTTGTCCCAGCACCGGATGCTGCCAACGCACCAGCGCCTCGGCGCCGACGATGCGGCCCGAGCTGATTTCGACTTGCGGCTGGAAGACGATTTCAAGCTGGTTGGTGACGAGCGCGGTGCGCAGGTCGGCTTCGAGCCCGGCCATGCGCAGGATGCGCTCGCCGCCCAGCGCCGACTGGAACACCTCGATGCTGCCGGGCTCACGGGCGCGCGCCTGCAGCAACGCGGCACTGGCCTGGCGAAACAGAACTTCGGTGGCTTCGGCGCTGGCGGCATCGCGGTCATCGACCGCTGCCGAATCAGGCGTCGCGGTGAGCGAATCGGCAACAGCAATGCCGATCCGGCAGCCGAGGTGGATGCAGTGGTCGCCGATAACGAAATCGCCTTCAAACGCGGCGTTGACCTGTGCTGCCACCAGCGTCGCGTCCGACAACCGCACCGGCCCGGGCAGCACGAGCGCAAATTCGGCCCCCGCCAGCCGCGCCACCATGCGCGGCTCGACAGCCTCCGCCGCTGCCGCCGAAGCCGATACCACCGCCTGCAGGCGCACCGCGACTTCCTTGAGCACCGCATCGGCGACATTGCGGCCATAGGCGGCGTTGAGCTGGCCGAAGCGGCCGATGGCGATGACCAGCAGGATGGCGCGCGGGTCATAGTCCGACGGGGCGCCAAGGATGAGTTCGAGCCAGCCGCGGACATGCGCCGCCGACGCCAGCCCGGTCAGCGCATCGCGACGCGCGGCATCGCTGTCGACGCTGCGGCCGCTGGCGACATTGTCGAGCCGTTCGACATGGCGCTGGCTGAATCCGATCGCGGTCACCAGCTGGGTGTTCGAAAACGGACTGGTCAGCACGTGCGTCGCGCCGGCGCGCGCCACGGTCGCTTCGGCTTCGGCATCGTTCTTCGACAGCAGGACCAGCAACGCCCCGCGCCGCGCCTCGACCTGCAGCGCCAGTTCGCGCGCCGCGCCAAGCCCGGCGACAAACGCGCCGCGCGCGTCGACGATGATGCTGCGCGATTCGGGACTGGCGAAGCTGGCCAGCGCCTGGTCGAGCGTCCGCACCACCGACGCATGCAGCCCCGCCTCCACCGTCACTACTTCAAGGTCGCGCGCGTATCGCGGCGAAAAAATCAGGATCGCGGGATTGTTCGCCTTGAGCATCGGTGGCCAATCATTTTGCGCCGATGATTCTAGCGCGGCTGTCGGGTCACAGCCAACAAATTCCGACGAAAACCGCAACTGCGGCACTGTGGCCCTGCGACGCCACCATTCGCGGGGGTGGACTTCGCGCGCGCCAGCGCCCAATTTGGCGCCATGGACACTGCCACCCTCGCACACTCGCCGACGGCTTCGCGGCCATCAACGGCCCCGCTCGTCGATCCGTTCGGGCGTGCCATCCGCTATTTGCGGATTTCGGTGACCGACCGCTGCGACTTCCGCTGCGTCTATTGCATGTCCGAAAACATGACGTTCCTGCCCAAGGCCGATGTGCTGAGCTTCGAGGAAATCGACCGGCTGGCGAGCGCCTTCATCCGGCGCGGCACCACCAAGCTGCGGCTGACCGGCGGCGAGCCGCTGGTGCGGCGCGGCATCGTCGAGCTCGTGCAACGGCTGGCGCGCCATCTCGGCCACGGCCTCGAAGAAATCACGCTGACCACCAACGGTTCGCAACTGGCGAAATATGCGCAGCCGCTGTTCGATGCCGGGATGCGGCGGATCAACGTCAGCCTCGATACGCTCGACCCCGACCGGTTCGCAGCGATCACGCGCTGGGGGCGGCTGACGCAGGTCCTCGACGGCATTGCGGCGGCGAAAGCGGCGGGACTGCACGTCAAGATCAACATGGTGGCGCTCAAGGGCGTCAATGAAGATGAAGTGGGCGCGATGCTCGACTGGACCGCGGCGCACGGCCATGACCTCGTGCTCATCGAAACGATGCCGCTTGGCGAAATCGACGGCGACCGCAACGAGCAGTATCTGCCGTTGAAGGCCGTGCGCGCCGACCTCGAACGCACCCGCACGCTGATCGACCTGCCCGATTCGACCGGCGGCCCGGCGCGCTACGTGCGGGTTGCCGAAACCGGCCAGCGGCTCGGCTTCATCACGCCGCTGACGCATAATTTCTGCGAAAGCTGCAACCGTGTCCGGCTGACCGCGACCGGCACGCTGTTCATGTGCCTCGGCCAGGATGATGCCGCCGACCTGCGCGCCGTGCTGCGCGCCAGCCCCGACGACGCCGCGCTCGACGTCGCGCTGACCGAGGCCATCGCGCGCAAGCCCAAGGGCCATGACTTCATCATCGACCGCACCGCGCGCGCGCCGGCGGTCAAGCGCCACATGAGTGTCACCGGCGGATGAGCTACAAGTCCGACCGTCTCGCGCTGCTGGTATCGCCGACGCCGCAGGCCGAAGCTGCGGCCGAGGAGCTGCGCACGCTGTACGACTGGGTGCCGATTGACGATGCCGAAGTCGTCGTGGCGCTCGGCGGCGACGGCTTCATGCTGCAGACGCTGCACGCCGCGCTGCACGAGCGCCGGCCGCGCCCGGTGTTCGGAATGAACCTCGGCACCATCGGCTTCATGATGAACGAATTCAGCGCCATTGACCTGCACGGGCGCCTGCGCAAGGCCAAGGGCTTCACGCTGCACCCGCTGGCGATGACGGCAACCTCCGTCGCCGGCGTCACCGTCGCGTCGCCGGCCATCAACGAAGTGTCGCTGCTGCGCGAAACCCGCCAGGTCGCCAAGGTCGAAATCAGCATCGACGGCCGCGTCCGTATGGCGGAGCTGGCGTGCGACGGCGTCATGGTGGCAACGCCCGCCGGCTCGACCGCCTATAATCTGTCCGCCAACGGCCCGATCCTGCCGCTGTCGAGCGACCTGCTGGCACTCACCCCCATCAGCCCGTTTCGGCCGCGGCGCTGGCGCGGCGCGCTGATCCCCGACGCCTCGGTAGTCGAATTCCGCGTGCTGGAGGCCGACAAGCGCCCGGTCAGCGCCGTCGCCGACCAGCTCGAAGTCCGCGATGTCGCGCACGTCCGCATCACCACCGACAAATCGGTGTCGCTCGAACTGCTGTTCGACCCCGAATATGCGCTCGATGACCGGATTTCGCTCGAACAGTTTTTGAGCTGAGGCTGGGAAGAGCCTCCGGCGGGCAGGCCTGAGGCCTGCACCCATTTGAATAGAGCGAGTCATTCCCGCGCAGGCGGGAATCCACGTGCGGCACCGGCGGAAAGATGGATTCCCGCCTGCGCGGGAATGA
>CALMPZ010000425.1 GCA_937871645.1 uncultured Polymorphobacter sp. | reverse complement strand
CTGCTGGTTTATCTCGACCCTGGCCCGCACACGGTACGCGGCATTGCTGCCCGCCTGCATGTTTCGAAGCCTGTCGTCACACGCATATTGAATGCATTGAGCGGGCTGGGCTATGTCAAGCGACAGAAGGACATGAGTGACCTGCGCAATATCTTCGTTGTCCGCACGCCCGAGGGGCTGGCGTTCATCGAGGCGTTCGCCGGCCTGATCAAACGGCTGGAGGGATATGGGCGCCAACCGGAGTCAACGGACTAGCATAGCGCAGACGGGTTCACGCCGAACAGAACCGCCGCGCCAGGGACATTTGCACGGGCCATCGGTGAAGCTCGACCACCGCATCAACGCCGTCCGCAACGATCTCGCCGATATCGCGCTTGCCGACCGGATCATCGCGCCGCGCTATGTCCTGCCGCTGCCGATGCAATGCGCCGCCAATGTCGCAATGCTGCGCGGTGCCCCCGACCGGGCCGCGACCGCAACGAGCGCACTGCTGTACGGCGAGGCGTTTGCGGTTTTCGACATCGATAACGGCTGGGCCTGGGGCCAGTGCGCGCACGACGGCTATGTCGGCTATGTCGACGCCGGTGCGCTGAGCGCTGCTGCGGCAGCTGCAACCCACCGAATCAGCGCGCCATGGGCGCTGGTGTTCGCTCGCGCCGACATAAAGTCGCCGACTATGGCCGACCTGCCGCTTGGCGCGTTGCTGGTGGCCGCCGAACATGATGAGAAATTTGTGGCAGCCGCTGGAGGCTTCATTCACCGGCGTCATGTTGCGCCGTTGGGCGAGTTTGCGCCCGACGCGCTCGAAGTCGCACGGCAGTTCACCGGCACGCCCTATCTGTGGGGCGGCCGCAGTCGCGCCGGCATCGATTGTTCGGGGCTGGTGCAGGTCGCGCTGATGGCGGCCGGACAGCCCGCGCCGCGCGATAGCGACCAGCAGGCACAGGGAATCGGCGACGCTGTGGCGCTCGCCGACCGTGCGCCGGGCGACCTGCTGTTCATTCCCGGTCACGTTGGCTTCATCGATCACGGTGACCGGTTGCTGCATGCCAACGCGCACTGGATGGCCACGGTCAGCGAGCCACTCGCCGACGTTCTGGCGCGCCTGCCCGCCGGCACTGTGATAACATCGCGCCGGCCGCGAATAAATCAGCCTTAACAACTGTCAACACCCCCTTGTCGCGCCAAGGGCCAATCGCTATAGCCCGCCGCGGGGAAGGTGCCTGCTGTCGTGGCCGCGCCATGATGACAGGATTTCCGGACCGCGGTGGGGAGACCGGGGTGAACCGGCACGCTGCGGAACGGAACACCAAGCCTCAGGGGTCTTGTGTGGGAGTTGCGGGCCGATGTCTGAATCAGCCGTCCGAAATGCCGTTACCGACATGGAAGAGGTGCAGGCGACAGCATCGATTGAACCAGCTTCGGTTGTCGATCACATCGAATTGCCCGACACTTACCGGCCGTCCGCCGGCGAAGAGTTCATGAACCCGCGCCAGCTGGCGTATTTCCGCCGCCGCCTGCTCGACTGGAAGGATGAAATCCTCCGCGAAGCGCGCGAAACACTGGCGACCCTGCAATCCGAATCATTGCGCGAACCCGATGTCGCCGACCGCGCATCGAGCGAAACCGACTGGTCGATCGAACTGCGCACCCGCGACCGCCAGCGCAAGCTGATTTCCAAGATCGACGCCGCGCTGCGCCGCATCGAAACCGGCGACTATGGCTATTGCGAAGTCAGCGGCGAACCGATCTCGCTGCAGCGCCTTGAAGCGCGGCCGATCGCAACGATGACGCTTGAAGCGCAGGAACGCCACGAACGCGCCGAAAAGGTCACGCGCGACGAATAGCGCGAGCGGCTAGTCGACGACGCCGAGCAGCGCGATCAGGATTGCAAAGAAGGTCAATGTGAAGACCGCCGCCGTGGCGAGCACGGCTGCGCGCCAGGCGGCACCGAAAACCGACAGGCGGTAAGCGCCCTTGAGCTGCGCGAACATGTGCAGCGGCGGCACCAGCAGCAGCAGCGGCGCGAACAGCGCGCCACGGTAACCGGCGGCAAACATTACCGACGCCAGCACCACCAACAGCGACATGAAGCTCAGCGAATAGAGCGCGAACACGGTGTGATCATACAGATAGACATGGCGCCGGAACAC
>CALMPZ010000424.1 GCA_937871645.1 uncultured Polymorphobacter sp. | reverse complement strand
AAAAGGCCGGCACTCCCCACGCGCAGACATTCTATGGCACCAGCTTCCTCGCCGACCAGCGCGGCGACATCATCAGCGAACTCGATGACCACAGGCCGGGCATGGTCATCGCGACGTTCGATCTCGACCTGCAGGCCAAGCATCGCGCTGCCTTCGGCTTCTTCCGCGACCGCCGGCCGGAACTGTACGGGCGGATCGCACAAGACATCTAGGCGGCGCGACGCAGGCTCGCTATCCAAAGCGGACGAGAATTTGTTGTTGCAGGGGGAAGCAAAGATGCGAATGACGGCTTTGGTGACGTGCCTGGCGTTCGGCCTGGCAGCGACCCCGGCGAGCGCAGCACTGGTCGATATCACCTGGACCGGCAAGGCCTATGTCGGTGACGACAATCTTGGGCTTTTCGGCACCCCCGGCAGCCTCGTCGGCCAGTCCTATGTCGCGCAATATCGCTACGACACGTCGATCGGGTTCCGCAGCGGCGCCGACTATCAGGTCGTCGAAAGCGACAATTTCAACCTGCCCAACGTGTCGCCGCTGGTAAGCGCGCGCATCACCATCAACGGTTCCACCGTGAGTGTGATCGGCGACTACAACAATCTGTACTACCGATCGAATGCCGTCGACTATAGCGAGATTGCGACCTTCGTGACCGGCCGCACTTCGGTATTCAATGACTTCAACCGGCTGAATGTCGATTTCCTGACCTCCGGGCCACAGGGCGATGCGGTGACGATCGACCTTAACGCACCCTATGCGCAGACGTTCGACCCCAACGACGGGGTCAACGGCACCTTCCTCTATTATGCCGCCGACAACAGCAACTACAGCTTCGCCGCATTGACCGGCGAAACACTGACGATCACGTTGGCGGGCGGCGTGCCCGAGCCGGCAAGCTGGGCGATGCTGATCGCCGGTTTCGGGTTGGTCGGCACGGCGATGCGGCGGCGCCCGGCACGCGTGCAGCTAGCCTAGCGTCAGATTTCGCGCAGCTTCGACACGCGCCCAGAACACCGCTTCGGTCTCGGTCATGCGGGCGATATAGCCGTCGTCGCGCGGCACTGTCAGCAGCAGCCCGCGCTGGCCGGGCAACCACACCCAGAAGTCGATTTCGGCGAAGCCGGTGACGCTGAGGATGTGCTGGAGTTGGCCGATGTAATAGCCGGGCACGGTGCCGGTGGTGGCGGTGTGGGCATAGACCTTGTCGCCGCATTTGATCTCGACGAGACGGCGCGCGTCGAAGTTGATGCCGTCGAGGCTGGCGCGTTGCCAGTCATTGGCGACCGATTGCAGGCAGGCGGGTTCGAGGGTGACCCCGACGGTCTCGCAATAGAGCGCGCGGGCATAGGGTTCGAGTGCGTTGCCGCGCGCCATGGCGCCGCCACCGAATGATGCGCCGCGCATCCCCGAGGTCTGCGGCGCGGGTTTGGCGGGTGCAAACAGGTCGGGGCTGGCGGGCGCTGCCGGTTTGGGCCGCGCGGCATAATAGGGCTTGAGCGGCGTGGTTTTTTCGGTGAACAGGCGCGCGGGGCGCTTCCACGGGTTTTCGCCCATCAGCGCCGGCGCGTCCGACGCGCCGATGCCGCCGTGGCGCCACTCAAGCCAGGCGCCGCTGCCCTGGTCGTGATCGATGATATGGTACGGCATCAGCGCGCCGCCTGCGCGGCAACGAAAACCGCCTCGAACATTTCGGGTGTCAGCCGCCCGGTGGCGGTGTTGAGCTGCGACGGGTGGTAGCTGTCGATCAGCGTTACCGCGCCGAAGTGCTGGCCGTTGAGGTGGTGGACATGGCCGTGGCCGAACGGGGCCTTGGGCAGTTTGCCGCCGCACGCCTTGACCGCCGACTGGTGGGCGATTTCCCCCAGCGCAATGACGACCTTGAGGCCCGGCAGCGCGCCCAGTTGCGCGGCGAGAAACGGCCGGCAGGCGTGGATTTCGGCCGGCGTCGGCTTGTTGCCCGGCGGCACGCAGCGCACCGCGTTGGTGATGAACACGCCGTCCGCCACCAGCCCGTCATCGGCGCTGTCGCCGGCTTCGCCATGGCTCAGCCCGAGGCGCGCCAGCGTCGCATGCAGCAGCCGGCCGGCAGCGTCACCGGTGAACGGCCGGCCGGTGCGATTGCCAGCGGGCGTGGGGACCGGCCTGCGAAGGCCGGG
>CALMPZ010000423.1 GCA_937871645.1 uncultured Polymorphobacter sp. | reverse complement strand
ATTGTAGTAGTAAGCGCATGCTTTCTGCTTGAATTGGTACCAAGCTTTTTGTTCGACCAGAAGGTCGGTTCCAACGCTGGTCTCGGTTCCACCTACGCTAGCGACCGCTCGTTTCCATGCCGCAGTGAGTTTTGCTTCGTCTCGTTTTAATGCCTCTGCATTACAAGGTCCAAAATCTGCGTACTCTGGATTTTTACAGTTCATTGCTGCGGCCGAAACACTCGAACTTGCAATAACCGACCAGACGACAAGCGCCGCAAAATATCTCATCGTTGACTCCCTGTAAGCCTAAACTGCCTCAGCGCCCCGCGCGATCGCCACGACGCCGGTGCGGGCGACTTCGACCAGCCCGACTTCGCGCATCAGTTCGACGAACTGGTTGACCTTCTCGGTCGAGCCGCTGATTTCGAAGACGAAGCTTTTGGTCGTGGTGTCGACGGGGCGGGCGCGGAAAATGTCGGCGAGGCGCAGCGCCTCGACGCGCTTGTCGCCAACGCCGGCGACCTTGACCAGCGCCATTTCGCGTTCGACGTGCGGCCCGAGCGCCGTCAGGTCGAGCACGCGGTGCACCGGCACCAGCCGGTCGAGCTGCGCCATGATCTGTTCGATGACGGCGGGCGGCCCGCTGGTCACCACGGTGATGCGGCTGACGGCGTGGTCGCCCGACACATCGGCCACTGTCAGGCTGTCGATGTTGTAGCCGCGCGCCGAAAACAGCCCGACGATACGTGCCAGCACCCCGGCTTCGTTATCGACGAGGATCGACAGCGTATGACGTTCGGAGGGGACGGTTTTCATAACTAGCTCTTAAGCAATGGTGCGATAATTTGCGGAAGGGAAGTCAACGCATAGAAAGACCCTAAATTTAGGGCAAGACCAACGATGATAATCAAGCAAAACAACCATGTCGGGACATCATACTTTCCATCAGGCCCTGCAGGATATATTCGACCAATTTCTGTAAATGCTGTTAATGGCCATGCAAATATATACACAAAAACCACATTCCTTAGAATGTATAAAAATATGCCCATCTGTTGATTCTGCGACACCTGATAGACGTATGTGAATGCACCGACTACAGCTATCGCTTGCGCAAGATTGAAGGTGTACTCAGCCAGCATTCTGAGCACAAAGAATGGCCTGCTAAACTGCTCCTCGATAACGAATTTCACACCAAAGCCTGTGCATCTTCGTCGGCGGCCGATGTCTTGTCATCGGGGCCGAGCATCATGTCGGTGTGCGCTGCGCCCGACGCGATCATCGGGAAGCAGTTCGTCAGCTGGGCGACGCGGCAATCGACGAGCACCGGGCCGGGCGTCGCGATCATCGCGGCGATGCCGGCGTCGAGGTCGGCGGCGTCTTCGATGCGGATGCCGGTCCAGCCATAGGCCTCAGCCAGCTTGACGAAGTCAGGCAGCGAATCCGAATAGCTTTCCGCATAGCGCGAGCCGTGGTTGAGCTCCTGCCACTGGCGCACCATCCCCATATACTCGTTGTTGACGACGAAGATCTTGACCGGCAGCCGGTACTGGATCGCCGTGCCCAGTTCCTGGATGTTCATCTGGATCGACGCCTCGCCGGCAATGTCGATGACCAGCGCATTGGGGTTGCCAAGCTGCGCGCCAATGGCGGCGGGGAGCCCATAGCCCATCGTGCCGAGGCCACCGCTGGTCAGCCACTTGTTCGGCGCATCGAAGCCGAAATGCTGCGCCGCCCACATCTGGTGCTGGTCGACTTCGGTGGTGATGATC
>CALMPZ010000422.1 GCA_937871645.1 uncultured Polymorphobacter sp. | reverse complement strand
CGCTCGCGACTTCATCGCCCGCCATGATGTGGAAGACGATCAGGAACAGCATCGCCGTCTTGAACAGATTGTCGTTGAAGGCGCCGAGGAACTGCGTGACGAACAGCGGGCCGAAGCGGCGCGAGAGGAGCAGATGTCGCATGCGCGGGCAACACTAGCGAGCCGCTGCGTGGCGCGATAGTGTCGAGTTTTACCGTCACAATTGCGCGCTAACGCAGCAATCCAGCACATCAACAGGAGAAGATGATGTCCCAGCAAATCCTCGACATGATTGCCCGCATGGGCGGCGCCGATTCGGTGGCAGCAATGGCATCGCGCGTCGGGCTGTCGCCCGAACAGGGGCAGGCGGCGATGGCAGCGCTGGTGCCGGCTCTCGCCGGCGGAATGGCCAAGCAGGTGCAGGCCGGCAACGGCAGTGTTGTCGATTCGGTCGCGGGCCTCGCGGCGGCGTTCACCGGCTCGGCCGCAAGCGATCAGGCAATCGGCCAGGGCACCGAGATTCTGGGTCAGCTGTTCGGTTCGAAGGACGTTTCGATGGCGGTGGCGCAGAATGCCGCGGCGAAGACCGGCATCGATGCCGGCGCGCTCGCCGCGCTGCTGCCGATGGTGGCGACGCTGGCCGCGAGCGCGCTCGGTAACGGCAGCGGCACCGTGGCCGCACCGGCGCAATCGGGTCTGGGCGGGCTGCTCGGTGGTTTGCTGGGCGGCAACAGCGGCGGTGCCGGCGGTGCGGCGGGCATGCTGATGGGCATGATCGACACCAACAAGGACGGCAACCCGCTCGACGAAATCATGGGCATGGCGTCGAAGATGATGCGCAGCTGAGGCGCTAGCGGGCGCAGCGCTGGCATTTCCGGCGCTGCGCCTGTAAGTTCACCAGCCCCGTCGCGACCCTCGCGCCGGCAACACCGGAATCCTGATGGCGCGTGCATCGAGCAAAAATGACTGGGGCTTCCCGCGCTGGCGCGATTACGGCCAGGGCAGCGCCGCCGTGCAGCAGCGCCAATGCGACCGCCACGGCTGCACCGAAGTCGGTGACCGCCCGGCCCCCAAGGCGCCCAACCGCCCCGAACGCTGGTATTTCTGCGAGGCGCACGCCGCCGAATACAACCGCAACTGGAACTATTTCGAAGGCCTGACCGCCGAGGAAGCCAAGGAACGCGAAGCCGGTGAATCGGCCGAAACGACATTCAGCAAGGCACAGCACTGGGCCTGGGGCGGCGCCGGTGACGGCAGCCGCAGCCGCGCCGAACTCGACGCGCTGGCAGCACTCGAACTCGATTCGGATGCCGACGTCGTGATGGTCAAAGCCGCCTACCGCCGGCTCGCCAAGGCCTATCACCCCGATGTCGCGCCCGGCGACGAAGCCGCGCAGAAGTTCCGCGCGGTGCAGGCAGCGTATGAAGTGCTGAACCGCGCCGAAGAAGCCCGCGCGGCACGGTGATTATCCGGAGGTTGATGATGGCAGCGCTGGTCTGGACGACGCTGTCGGGTGCGGCACCCATCGTCATCGCGCATCGCGGCGCCAGCGGCGAACGCCCCGAACACACGCTGGCGTCCTACGCATTGGCCATCGAAGAAGGCGCCGACTTCATCGAGCCCGATCTGGTCTCGACCAAGGACCACATCCTCGTCGCGCGCCATGAAAACGAGATTTCGGGCACCACCAATGTCGCCGACCACCCCGAATTCGCCGCGCGCCGCACCACCAAGACCATCGACGGCCAAAGCATCACCGGCTGGTTCACCGAGGATTTCACGCTCGCCGAGCTGAAGACGCTGCGCGCCCGCGAACGGCTGCCCAAACTCCGCCCCGGCAACACCGCGTACGACGGCCAGTTCGAAATCCCGACCTTCGCCGAAATCATCGCGCTGGCCCAAGCCGCCCCGCGCCAGGTCGGCCTCTACCCCGAAACCAAGCACCCGAGCTATTTCGCCGCCATCGGCCTGCCGCTCGAACCGCCGTTGCTCGCCACACTCACCAAGGCGGGCTATAGCAAGCGCAGCGATCCCATCTTCATCCAGTCGTTCGAAGCCGGCAACCTCAAGGCGCTGCGCAAGGTCACCGACATCGCGCTGATCCAGCTGATCGAATCGGGGATGTCGCCCGACGGCGTGTCGTATGACGTGATGCTGACGCCCGCGGGCTTGAGCGAAGTCGCGACCTACGCCGACGGCATCGGGCCGTTCAAGGACCGCATCGTCCCGCGTGACGCCGCCGGCAAGCTCGGTACCCCGACCACGCTGATCGCCGACGCACATGCCGCCGGGCTCAAGGTTCACCCCTGGACCTTCCGCAGCGAAAAC
>CALMPZ010000421.1 GCA_937871645.1 uncultured Polymorphobacter sp. | reverse complement strand
GACCCCTGCACCCGATTGAAGAGCGCCAAACAAATGGGTGCAGGGGTCACCCCTGCCCGCCGGAGGCTCTTCTAATGCCGGAAATGCCGTTCGCCGGTGAAGATCATCGCCAGCCCGCGCTCGTCGGCCGCCGCAATCACTTCGGCGTCGCGGATCGAGCCGCCGGGCTGGATGACGGCGGTCGCGCCAGCGTCAGCCGCGGCGATCAGCCCGTCGGCGAACGGGAAGAACGCGTCCGATGCGACGGCGCTGCCGATGGTGGCGACTTGCGCCCAGCCGGCGGTTTCGGCGGCGTCGCGGGCCTTCCACGCGGCGATGCGCGCTGAATCGAGCCGGCTCATCTGCCCCGCACCGATGCCGGCGGTGGCGCCGCCCTTGGCATAGACGATGGCGTTCGACTTGGTGTGCTTGGCAATGAGCCACGCGAACAGCATGTCGGCTTCTTCCTGCGCGGTGGGGGCGCGCTTGGTGACGATCTTGCGGCCTTCGGGGATGCCGGTGTTGTCGCGCGTTTGCACGAGATAGCCGCCGGTGATGGTCTTCACAGTCAGCCCGCCGCGCCCGGCGTTGGGCAGGTCGCCGGTCAGCAGCAGGCGAAGATTCTTCTTCGATGCGAAGACCGCCTTCGCCGCATCGTCGGCGGACGGTGCGACCACAACTTCGGTGAAGATTGCGGTCATTGCCAGCGCGGCAGCTTCGTCGAGCGGACGGTTGACCGCGATGATGCCGCCGAATGCCGATACCGGATCGCACGCCAGTGCCTTGGCATAGGCTTCGGCGAGCGTCGCGCCCTGTGCGACACCGCACGGATTGGCGTGCTTGATGATCGCGACCGTCGGCGGGCCATCGGCGAATTCCGCAATCAGGTCGAGCGCGCCGTCGGCGTCGTTGAGATTGTTGTAGCTCAGCTCCTTGCCCTGTACCTGTGTCGCCTGGCCGATGCCGCGGCCGTGCGGGCCGGCGGGCAGGTAGAACGCCGCCTGCTGGTGCGGGTTCTCGCCGTAGCGCAGCACGTCGCCGCGCTGCGCGATGATCGGCAGCGTTTCGGGGAACATCTGGCCCTGGTCGGCAAAGGCGAACCAGCTGGCGATCATCGAATCGTAGGTCGCGGTCGCGGCGAACGCCTTGGCGGCGAGGCGCTTGCGCGTCTCCAGACGTGTCGCGCCGTCATTGACATCGAGTTCGGCAATGATCGCCGGATAGTCGGCGGGGTCGGTGATAATGGCGACAAAGCCGTGGTTCTTGGCGGCCGAGCGCACCATCGACGGCCCGCCGATGTCGATGTTTTCGATGATGTCGGGGCGGTCGGCGCCGCGCGCCACCGTCGCCGCGAACGGGTACAGATTGACCACCACCAGGTCGATCGGCGCGATGCCATGCTCGGTCATCGACGCGACATGGCCGGCGTCGTCGCGCAGCGCCAGCAGCCCGCCGTGGATCGTCGGGTGCAGCGTCTTGACGCGGCCGTCCATCATTTCGGGGAAGCCGGTGTGGTCGGACACGTCGGTCACGTCCAGCCCGGCATCGCGCAGCGCCTTGGCGGTGCCGCCCGTCGACAGCAGCGCGACGCCGCGCTTGGCGAGCGCCTGGCCGAGCTCGATCAGCCCGGTCTTGTCGGATACCGACAGCAGCGCGCGGGTGATCTTGACGTGGTCGGTATTCATGGGCGGGGATTTCCTGCGGACTGCGGGTGACGCGCGCCTCCTAGCGCATGTCGCGGCTCGATTGAAGCGCGCAGATGCGGCATAACCGCATGACAGGGGGAGGCTAAGGCGCATGACCGAGCTGGTGCTCACGACTTACGACTGGGTTCCCGATGGCCCACGCGGCTATGTCCGCGACTTGCGCGTGCGCTGGGCGCTCGAGGAGGCCGGGTTGCCGTACTGCGTCGCCAGCGTGCCGTTCCAGGTGCGCGGTGCCGACCATTTCGCGCACCAGCCGTTCGGCCAGGTGCCGTGGCTGACCGATGGCGACCTGTCGATTTTCGAGAGCGGCGCGATCCTGCTGCATCTGGGGGAGGGCAGCACGGCGTTGCTGCCGACCGACGCGGTGGCGCGCAGCGCCGCGATCCAGTGGCTGTTCGCGGCGCTCAATTCGGTCGAAATGGCGAGCCTGCCGTGGTGGTTGCTGCGGCCCGCCGATGGCAGTCCGTCACCCGCCTGGGAACGCTTCGACGCCTTCCTCGGCGCGCGGCTAAGGCACCTCGAACCGGTTCTGGCGGCGCGCGAGTGGCTGGCC
>CALMPZ010000420.1 GCA_937871645.1 uncultured Polymorphobacter sp. | reverse complement strand
TGAGGCCTGCACCCGATTGAAGCGCGCCAAACAATGGGGTGCAGGCCTCAGGCCTGCCCGCCGGAGGCTCTTTGACTTAACGCCGTGCGCGAATGACCGCCGCATAGACCGACAGCACGATCACCGCGCCGATGACGCCGCCGATGATGCCGGCGCGTTCGCCGGCGCTGTAGATGCCGAGTTGCTGGCCAAGCCAGGTGCCGACGAAGGCGCCGAGGATGCCGAGCGCGACGGTGACGAGGCAGCCTTGCGGATTGGGGCCGGGGGTGACCGCCTTGGCCAATATGCCGGTGATGAAGCCGGCGATGATGGTGCCGATGATGCCGCCCATGACGAACCCCTGATGCGAAAATTGCAGTGCCGATGCGCGATTATCGCACTGCCGCGCGCCGATGTCATGGACGTTTTGCCAGCGTCACTTTTCGCGGAAGGCGTTGTCGCTGAGCTTGCTGACCGGCGTCAGCAGGTACGACAGGATCGAGCGCTTGTGGCCCAGCACATCGACTTCGGCGACCATGCCGACGCCGATCGGCAGCGGCTGGCCGTCGGGCGAGGTCAGGCCTTTCCCCTTGGTCGCCACGCGGATGGTGAAGAAGCTTTCGCCGGTCTTTTCGTCGACGGTGGCATCGGGCGAGATGCGTTCGACGACGCCTTCCATGCTGCCGTAGATCGAATAGTCGTACGCGGTCAGCTTGACGACGGCCTTTTGGCCGATGTGGACGAAGGCGATGTCGGCGGGGCGGACCTGTGCCTCGACAACCAGCGTATCGCCTTGCGGCACGATTTCGACGAGCGGCTCGCCCGGTCGCACGGTGCCGCCGATAGTGGTGACGAGCACGCGGTTGACGGTGCCGGCGATCGGCGCCTTGAGCTGCGTGCGCGCGACGCGGTCTTCGAGTGCCGGCAGCGTTTCGCCCTGCCCGGCGAGTTCGGTGCGGACCTGCGTCAGCTGCTCGACCGCCTGCGCGCGGAAAGCGTCACGGACATTCTGCAGTTCGGATTGCGATTGCGAAACCGCGCTGGCGGCGCGGCGCACGGCAAGGTCGGCGCTGGTCTTGCCGGCGCGTGCCTGCGCGGCGACCGATTGCGCGCGCACCAGTTCGATTTGCGGTTCGATGCCCTTTTCGACCAGCGGCGCCACCATGGCGAGTTCGCGGGCGCGCAGGTCGGCTTCCTGCGCGCGCGCCGAGGCGGCAGCTTCGGCCTCGCCGAGCGCGCGCCGGGCCTGGTCGAGCCGCGCCTGCGCGGCGCTGGTTTCGGTGTTGAGGTTGGCCATCTGCGCCGCATGCACCGCGCTTTCGGTGGTCACCACCGACGGCGTGCGTGTCGCAAGGCCTTCGGGGAAATGCAGCGGTGTGCCGGCGACTTCGGCCTGCAACCGTGCGGCACGCGCCACCAGCGCGTCATAGTTGCCGCTGGTCTTGCCGAGTTCGGCGCTGAACATCGTCTTGTCGAGTTCGAGCAGCACCTGGCCCGCCGCGACCTTCTGGCCCGGCTTGACGAGAATCGCCTTGACGACGCCGCCTTCGAGGTTCGAGACGATCTGCAACTGCTTCGACGGGATGACGCGGCCCTGCGCCACCGCGACTTCATCGACCCGCGCGAACGCCGCCCACAGGATCATCACCGCGAAGAAGCCGGTGATCGTCCACAGCAACAGGCTTGCGGCGCGCGACGGTTCGAGCCGCCCCGGGATCGACTCAATGGCATCGGTGAGCGCGTTGGTCATGACGGCCTCCCGCCGGCGAGTGCCTTGAGGACATCGTCGCGCGGACCGTTGGCGATGATCTTGCCCTTGTCGAGCATCAGAATGCGGTCGACGAGCTTGAGCATTGACTGGCGGTGCGTGACGAGCACGACGGTGCGGTCCTTGAGCTTGGCTTCGAGCCGCGCGATCAGTGCATTTTCAGACTGGATGTCCATCGCCGAGGTCGGTTCGTCGAACAGCAGGATCGGCCGGTCGAGCGTCAGCGCCCGGGCAATCGCGATCGACTGGCGCTGGCCGCCCGACAGGCCTTCGCCGCGGTCGGCAAGGCGCAGGTCATAGCCGTTGGGCAATTGGCCAACGAAATCATGCGTGCCCGACAATTGCGCGGCGGCGAGCACCGCGGCGTCATCGACGGCATGGTCGCCGAGCGAAATATTCTCGCGGATCGAGCCCGACAGCAGGAACACATCCTGCAGCACCGCGCCGATGTTGCGGCGCAAATCTTCGGGGTGGAGCTGGCGGACGTCGGCATCATCAACCAGGATGACACCTTCGTCGGGCTGGTAGAGCCCGAGGATCAGCCGCGCGATCGTCGACTTGCCCGAGCCGACGCGGCCGAGGATCGCGACCTTTTCGCCGGCGCTGATGCGGAACGAGACATTGTCGAGCACACGCGTGCTGGCGCCGGGATATTTGAAGCTGACGTTGCGGAATTCGATGGCGCCCGACAGCCGTTCGCGGCGCAGATAGGTGACATCCTCGCGGGCTTCGTTGCCGCCCTGCATCAGCTTGTCGATCTGGGCATAGGCGGTGCGCGTGTGGTGCAGGCGGGTCAGCAGGCTGGCGATCTGGCCGAGCGGCGCCACGCAGCGCCCCGACAGGATCGAGCAGGCGACCAGCCCGCCCATCGTCAGTTCGCGATTGGCGATCAGGAACACGCCGTAGATGACGACGCCGATATAGGCGATGTTCTGCACCGTGCCCGCGACGTTGATGGTCAGCGCCGACACCAGCCGCAGCTTGAGCGACGAGGCGGCCTGGTCATCGACGGCATTGGCCCAGCGCCGCGCCAGCAGCGGGCCGGCCTGCGACGACTTGACGGTTTCGAGGCCCGAAATCGCCTCGACCAACACGCCCTGCTTCGACAGCCCCTGCCCGAGCCCTTCGGCTGACAGCCGGGCGAGTGCCGGCTGCGACAGATAGCCGACGCCGATGACCAGCGGCACCATCAGCAACGGCACCAGCACCAGCGGGCCGCCGATCGCCCAGATGACGACGAGGAACAGGATGATGAACGGCACGTCGACCAAGGCCGCGAGCGTCGCGCTGGCAAAAAAGTCGCGCAGCGCCTCGAACTCGCGCAGCAGCCCGGCAAACGCGCCGCTCGAACCGCGGCGGTTTTCGAGGCGCATTGACAGCATGCGGTCGAAAATCGCGGCGCCGACGGTGCGGTCGATGCGCTGTCCGGCGACATCGATGAAATAGCCGCGCAGCGACTTCAGGATGAAGTCGAACACCAGCACGATGGCGACGCCGATCGACAGCGCCACCAGCGACTGGGTGGCGTTGTTGGGGACGATGCGGTTGTACACCGTCATCGAAAACAGCGAGGTCGCGAGGCTGAACAGGTTGATCATCACTGCCGCGACGGCGACTTGCGTGTAGATGTGGGCGTTTTCGCGGATCGGGTCCATCAGCCACGGCGAAATGCGCGGGACGGGCGGCGCGATCGACAGATCGGGGTGCTTGTCGGCGCGGTACGAACGCGGCGCGCGCGACACTTCGGGTTCGGTAGCGGCGGCAACCAGCGGCACGGTTTCGGTCATTGCCCCATCTCCCGGCTGGTCAGTTTCATGCCGAATACCGGCAGCATCTCGCCGGTGCGGGCCAGCAGCACATAGCGTGCGACATCGAGTTCGACAGCCCCCTGCAGATAGTTGGCGGCGCTGTTGAAAAAGTCCTGCTCGGCGCGCAGCAGGTCGAGCAGCGAGCCGCGCGAGACGCGGAACTGTTCGACGAACATGTCGCGCGAGCGGCGATTTGCTTCATAGGCATTGGCCAGCGTATCGGTCGAGCTTTCAAGCAGCGCGATATCGGTCCACGCCACGCCGGCATCGCGTGCGGTTTCGTTGGCGATGCGCGTCGTCACGTCCTCGGCGCGCTGGTAACGCGCCTTGGCCTGCGCGATGCGCGCCTGCGCGGCGCCACCGGCGGTCAGCGTCTGGCGCAGCAGCACCTGCGCCCGGACGTCATAGTCTTCGGCGCCGCCCGAGAGGTCGTACAGGCTGCCAGTCACGCCCGCCGACAGCCGCGGCAGCGCATCGCCCTTTGCCGCCGACCAGTCACCCTTGGCAGCGGCGGTCTGTGCGGACGCGGCGGAGACAGCAGGCGCATCCTTGCTCAGCGCCAGCGCGTCGGCGAGCGACGTCGCCGATGATTGCGGCGGCAGCGGCCGCGTCAGGTGCAGCGGCGCATCGACGCCGAACAGTTCGCGGTAGTTGCCGCGCGCGCCGTCGAGCCGGCGCTGGAAACGGATGCCCTGGACCTGCGTATCGGCGAGAAAGGCCTGCGCCTGCGCAACCTCGCTGCCGCTGCCCAGCCCCTGTTTGAAGCGCGTCTGCGTATCCGACAGGATCTGCTGGTGCCGGGTCACGCTGGCGGCGTTGAGCTCGATGAGAATCTGGAAGGTCAGCACGTCATAGTAAGCGGTGACCGACCGCAGCGCGGTATCGGTGGCGACGCGCGCGACTTCGGCTTCGGCGGCCTTGACGCGGGCGCTGGCGGCGGTGACGCGGCTGCTGGTCGCGCCGAAATCGTAAACCAGCTGGTCAACATTGGCGATGGCGTCGTTGCGCAGCGTCGGGCTGAGGCGTTCGACTTCGGTCTTGCTGCCCTGCAGGTGGCGCGCAATCGAGCGGCTGCCGACGACTTGTGCATCAAACTTGGGAAACAGCCCGGCCCGGACTTCGGTGCGCACTGCGGTGGCCTCGGCCTGTTGCTGGATGGCGGCGGTGACGGCGGGATGGACCTCGACCGCGTCACCGACGGTTTCGCGGAACGGCGCCGGGGGGGTCGCGTCGCGCATGAAGCGCAGGAACGGATCGCGGTTAAAGTCGATCTTCATCGGGTTGCCCGACGGCGGCGGCAAGGTCGCCACACCCGTCGGCAGTACCGGCCGCGCAGCTGCCACCGGCGCCGGCGGCAGCGGCGCGACGGTCTGTGCCGCCAGCGGTGCGGCGAGGCAGGTCAGTACGGTGGGCAACAACAAACGCAAAACTTCGACTTCCTTCAACGCGGCGAACACGCCCTAGTGGCGAAAGCTTATGGCAATCTTACGACAACACAGGGGGCAATAGCCAATGACCGCCCGACGCTGCTACACATGCGGCTCATCCATAGCGTCCCGGGGGGAAAAGATGCGCAGCAGTTTGATCAAGCCAGCGATGCTCGCCGCGCTTTCGGCACTGGCTGTCGTGGCCGCGACCGCGCCGGGGCACGCCGCCGATGCGCTGACCGCCAACGCCGCCGCCGACACACCGTATCTGACCAGCCTTTATACGCACCTTCATACCAACCCCGAGTTGTCGTTCCAGGAAACCGCGACCGCCGCGCGCATGGCGGCCGAGGCCAAGGCGGCGGGCTTCACCGTGACCACCGGCATCGGCCAGAAGGGTGTTGTCGCCGTCATGGTTAACGGTCCCGGGCCGGTTTTGTTGATACGCACCGACATGGACGGCCTGCCGGTCAAGGAAGAAACCGGGCTGCCTTATGCATCGACCGCGACCGGCAAGACCGCTGACGGCAGCCTGACGCCGGTGATGCACGCCTGCGGCCATGACATCCACATGTCGGTGTGGGTCGGCGTGGCGCGCGCCATGGCGAAGGCCAAATCGCAATGGTCGGGGACGCTGGTGATGATCGCGCAGCCTGCCGAGGAGATGATCGGCGGCGCCGAGGCGATGCTCAAGGACGGGCTCTACACGCGCTTCCCCAAGCCTCAATTTGCACTGGCGCTGCACGACGACAACCGCATCCCGGCGGGCAAGCTGTCGGTGCCACCGTACCGCGCGCTCGCGGCGGGGTCGTCGCTCGACATGGACGTGTTCGGCATCGGCGGCCACGGCGCCTATCCGGCGACCACCAAGGACCCGATCGTGCTGGCGGCAAACATCATCACCGGCATGCAGACACTGATCAGCCGCGAAAACGACCCGTTTGCGCCTGCCGTCATCACCGTCGGCTCGATCCACGGCGGCACCAAGCGCAACATCATTTCGAACGAGGTCAAACTCGCACTCACCGTGCGCTCCTACGACAGCAAGCAGCAGGCACGGCTGATCGACAGCATCGGCCGCGTCGCCAAATACGAAGCGCTCGCCACCGGCCTGCCCGATGACAAGCTGCCGACCGTCAAGGTCGTCGAAAGCACGCCGCCGACGCTCAACACCCCGGCGTTCGCCGCAAAGGTGCAGGCGCTGTTCGTCGAACGCTTCGGCCAGGACCGTGTCGTCGACCTCGACCCGTCAATGGCCAGCGAGGACTTCAACGCCTTCGGCCTCGCCGACCCGTCAATCCAGACGGTCATCTTCTGGCTCGGCGCCACCAAGCAATCGACCTGGGAAGCCGCCAAGGCCGCCGGCGTCAATCCGCCGTCGCTACACAGCTCCAAATTCGCCCCCGACCCGGCGCCGACGATTGCCACCGGCGTCGAGGCGATGTCGGCGGCGGCGTTGATGGTTTTGGGGAAGTCGTAGAAAGCGCCTCCGGCGGGCAGGGCTGAGCCCTGCACCCGACTTTTTCGCGCACGCTGCGGAATCGTCGCGTGTCAATTGACACTTGACATATTGGGTGCGGCGGCATAGAGAACGGCATGGAATTCGAGAGTATCCGGCACAAGGCGCTGCGGAACTTTGCCGAAACCGGAAATGCCAAGGGCCTGCCGGGCAATCTCGTCGGCAGGCTGCGCAACATGCTGGCCTTCATCAGCGTGATCGATGTGCCGGACGAATTGCTGGTGCCACCGAATTTCGGCGCGCACCAATTGACCGGCGACCGTGCCGGCATCTGGTCGCTGACGGTGACGAAGAACTGGCGGATGACGTTCCGGATCACGGCAACCGGTGCTGTCGCGGACATGGACCTGGAGGATTATCACTGATGGCCATCACCTTGCACCCGAGCTTCGCCGTCCACCCCGGCACCTGGCTGCGCGCCGAAATTGTCGAGCCGCACGGCCTGAGTGTTACGGTCGCGGCCGAGAAGTTGCGCGTGACGCGGCAGGCGATGAGCAATCTGCTGGGTGGCCGCGCCGGCCTGTCCGCCGAAATGGCGATCCGCTTCGAAAAGGCGTTCGGCGTGCGCGCCGACACGCTGCTG
>CALMPZ010000419.1 GCA_937871645.1 uncultured Polymorphobacter sp. | reverse complement strand
GCGCGGCGCGCCACCGGTGCCCGAGGTGTAGATCAGGCAGGCGAGGTCGCCGCGCTGCGCGGTCTGCGCGGCGCGCGTCGCGGTGACATCGGCGGGGTTTTCGGCGACCAGATGCTGCCACTGGTACAGCGTCGCGCCGCTTTCCTGGCCGATGCGCAGTGCTTCGATGCCGATGACGGTGCGGCAGTCCTTCGAGCGGTAGACCGCGGCGAGCAGCGTCTTGGCGAGCTTGGTCGTCGAGACGATCGCCGCGACGGCGCCGCTGTCATCGAGGACGTGGAGATGGTCCGATTCGGTGTTGGTGATGTAGGTCGGCACCGTCACCGCGCCAGCCGCCATGATGGCGAGGTCGGCGAGGCACCATTCAGGGCGGTTTTCGCTGACCAGCATGACGCGGTCGCCGGGCTTGATGCCGATGGCGCGCAAGCCGGCCGCCATGCTTGATACGGTCTGCGCGGCCTGGCGCCACGATATCGGCACCCAGGCACCTTCGTGCTTGTGCGCCAGCATCACCGCGTCGCCAAGCCGTTCGGCCTGGTCGAAAAACATCGTGACCAGATTGGGCCAGTTCGCGCACTTTTCGGCCGAAGTCGCCATGCCGTCGCTCCCGCAATTATTATTGTCGCCGATTATAACCCGAGCGCCACGCCTTCGCTACGCGGGTCGGCGCCGCCGCGCCAGCCGCCTGTCACGCGCTCGATGCCATTGGCCTTGTAAGGCAGTGCGGTGACGGTGATTTCGCTGTGGCCAAGCGCCTTGAGCGCCGGGATCATTGCCGCCAGCGGGGCGCCCTGCGGGCTCGACTCGACGATCAGCCGGTCGCCGAACACCATCATCACCGGCAGCGCGATCGCGTCCTGCACAGGCTTTTTCCAGTCGATGACGGCGATGATCGATTTCGCCACCTGCGCCGGGATCGTCGGGCCACCGGCAGCGCCGACCGACAGCAGCACATGGCCCTTGGCATCATAAACGATGGTCGGCGTCATCGACGAGCGCGGGCGCTTGCCGGGCTGGACGCGGTTGGCGACGGGGACGCCGTCAACCACGGGCACGAAATCGAAATCGGTGAGTTCGTTGTTGAGCACGAAGCCGCCCGAAATCAGTCCCGAGCCGAACGAGCCTTCGACTGTCGAGGTCAGTGCCGCGACATTGCCGCGGGCATCGACCGCCGAGAAATGCGACGTTGACGGCACTTCGTTGCTGGTGCCGGCTTTGCGCGGCGGCGCGCCGCGTGGCCGCCCGGCGCTGACCTTGGCCATCGTGCTGCTGGCGCTGATGAGTTCGCCACGCGCGCGGATATAGCCCGCGTCGATCAGCCCGGCGGTGGGAACTTGCACGAAATCGGGATCGCCGACGAACGCCGCGCGGTCGGCAAACGCCAGCCGCTCGCTTTCGGCGAGAAGATGCCAGGCGACGGGGTTGTCGGCACCTAGTGCTGCAAGGTCGAAACGCTGGAGCTGGCCGAGAATCTGGATGACCGCGATGCCGCCCGATGACGGCGGCCCCATGCTGCACACCTTGTAGCTGCGGTATTTGCCGCACACCGCTGGCCGCAGTTTGGCGGCATAGCCCGCGATATCGGCGCGCGTCATCCCCGACGGGTTCATCGTCGATGTCGTCACTGCTGCGACCAGCGCATCGGCGTTGGGGCCGGTGTAGAAGGCCTTGGGGCCGGCAGCGGCAATGGCTTCCAATGTGCGCGCCAGTGGTTCGTTGACGATGCGGCTGCCGGCGGGCTTGGGCTTGCCGTCGGGCAGCAGATACAGCGCTGCGCCTTCGCGGGTGCGCGCCAGATTTTTTGCCTGGCTCGCCACCGCGCCTGCCATGCGCGGCGTCATCACATAGCCGCCGCGCGCCAGTGCAATCGCCGGCTCGAACAGCTTGGCCCAGGGCAGCGTGCCGAGCTTGGCGTGCGCCAGCGCCAGCATCGCGATATTGCCGGGGACGCCGACGCTCTTGCCGCCGGGCTTGGCGACGCCGCCGGCGAGCGGCTTGCCGTCAGCGCCGAGGAACATCGTCGGGGTGGCCGACGCCGGCGCGGTTTCGCGGCCGTCAAAGCTCAGCACGCCGCCGCGCGCGGGTTGATAGACCAGCAGCCCGCCGCCACCGATGCCCGAGGATTGCGGCTCGACCACCGTCAGCGCCAGCAGCGTCGCGGCGCTGGCATCGAACGCCGAACCGCCGGCGCGCAACATCGCGACACCGGCCTCGGCGGCGCGATAGTCGGCGGCGGACACCATCGCAGGCGATATGCCGGCCACTGCGGGCGCGGCAGCAATGCCCGCAGGCGGGGCCGAGGGCGCCGTCGCGCACGCCGACACCAACAGCGCCGCCAGCAGAATCGGACCCTTCATAAGCTCCCCCGGTCGTTGGCCGCGCGCAACGCTGCGCGGCAATCATATCGTCAGCTGTCTACCCCTACCGCTTCGGAAACGCGACGGAAACCATCGCGACGCAGCAGCCGCACCAGGTCGCGCTTGATATCGTTGATCAACCCCGGGCCCTTGTAGACCAGCCCGGTGTAAAGCTGGACGAGGCTCGCGCCGGCACGGATCTTGGCATAGGCATCGGCACCGCTCGAAATGCCGCCGACGCCGATCAGCGGCAATTTGCCGCCGGTGGCGCGGCGGAAATCGCGCAGCATCGCCGTCGAGCGTTCCAACAGCGGCTTGCCCGATAGGCCGCCGGCTTCATCGGCGTTTCTGCTGGTCAGACCGTCACGCGACAGCGTGGTGTTTGAAATGATCAGCGCGTCGATGCCCGACCCGGTGATGACTTCGGCAATGTCGGCAACCTCTTCGGGCTGCAAGTCGGGCGCGACCTTGACGAACAGCGGCAGCGGCAGCGGCCCGCGCGCCGCGATGACCGCGGCGACCAGCCGCGTCAGCTCGGCGCGGTCCTGCAGCGCGCGCAAGCCCGGCGTGTTCGGCGAGGAGATGTTGACGGTGATGTAGCTCGCCCAGCGCCCCATGCCGCGCACGCCGGTGGCATAGTCGCGGATGCGGTCGGCGCTGTCCTTGTTGGCGCCGACGTTGACGCCGACCTGGCCGGGCAGCCCGTGGCGCACCGCCAGCCGCGCGCGCACCGCTTCGAGACCTTCGTTGTTGAAGCCGAGCCGGTTGATGACGGCCTCGTCCTCTCGCAGCCGGAAAATGCGCGGGCGCGGGTTGCCGTCCTGCGGCTCGGGTGTCACCGTGCCGACTTCGGCGAACCCGAAGCCGAGCCGCAGCATGTCATCGGGGACTTCGGCGTTCTTGTCGAAGCCCGCGGCGATGCCGACGGGATTGGGGAAAGTCAGCCCGGCGACCGTCGTCGACAGCATCGGGTCATCGGGCCTGGCGGTCTTGCCCATCCCCATGCCGACTGCCGCGAGCGTCAGCCGGTGCGCGCGCTCGGCATCGAGAAGGAACAACAGGGGTCGCAAGAGTCGAAACATCGGATCACCATGACAGGCCGCTTGGTGCTGGTCAAAACCGGCAGCCACTTTTATGCACGGGTCTGGTTAATTTTCTGGAGGCTCATGTGTCGCGTCATCTTTTGCTCGCCGTTTCGGCGTTTGCCCTGCTCGCTGTGCCGCTCGCGGCTACCGAACCGGCAAAAACCGCTGCTGTTGCTGCTGCCGACCAGTCGGCGGCGCTGAATGCGTTCTTCGCCGATTACGACAAGGCGGTGCTCGAACGCTCGCCAATGCGCGCGGCGTATCGCGGGCTCAAGACCAATTACGGCAAATGGGACGACATGAGCGACGCCGCCGAAGTCGCTGACCATGACTTCGACATGAAGTGGCTCGCCGACATGCGGACGCGTTTCGCCGGCGCCAGGCTCGACCCGCAAGCCAAGCTGTCCTACGAACTGTTTGAAAAGACCATGGCGCGGCGCGACGGCGGCTTCAAATACCGCCATGACGGCTATGTCTTCGACCAGATGAACGGCGCGCAGAGCGACTATCCGGCGTTCCTGATCAACATCCACCGCGTCGATACCAAGCAGGATGCGCTCGACTATGTCGAACGGCTGCAGGGCATCGGCGCGGCGCTCGACCAGAACATCGCGGTCGCCAATGAACGCGCCAAGAATGGCGTGATGCCGCCGAAGTGGGTCTATCCGTTCGTCGTTTCGGACGCGCAGAACATTATCAAGGGCGCACCGTTCGACAACGGTCCGGATTCGGCGCTGTATGCCGATCTCAAGGAAAAGGTCGGCAAGCTGGCGATCCCGCAGGCCGAAAAGGACGCAATCATCGCCAGCGGCCGCACCGCGCTGCTGACCTCGGTCAAGCCGGTCTATGAACGTGTCATCGCCGCGATGAACGTGCAGGAACCCAACGCCGGCACCATCGACGGCGTCTGGCGTTTCAAGGACGGCGCGGCCTATTACAACGAGCGGCTGGCCAACTACACCACCACCGCAATCACCGCCGAACAGGTGCATACGCTCGGGCTGCAGCAGGTCGCGCGTATCCATGACGAAATGCGCGCCGTGATGCGCGAGACCGGCTTCAAGGGCGATCTGCAGGCATTCTTCAAGGAAATGCGCGGCAATCCGAAGTTCCTGCTGCCGAATACCGAAGCCGGCCGCACCGAATATCTCGCCACCGCCAACGCCGACATCAAGGAAATCGAAGCCAAGCTGCCCAACTGGTTCGGCACGCTTCCCAAGGCGGCGCTCAAGGTCAAGGCGGTTGAACCTTTCCGCGAAAAGTCGGCGGGCAAGGCGTTCTACCAGTCGCCGGCGCCCGACGGCTCGCGGCCCGGCACCTATTACGTCAACCTGTACAATATGGGTGACATGCCGACGACGGAGATCGAGGCGCTGGCCTATCATGAAGGCGTGCCCGGCCACCATTTGCAGCTCGCGATCGCCACCGAGTTGAAGGACGTGCCGCCGTTCCGCAAGTTCGGCGGCTACACCGCTTACTCCGAAGGCTGGGGGCTGTATTCGGAGAAGCTGGCGAAGGACATGGGCCAGTACCGCAACCCGTACAGCGACTTTGGCCGCCTGCAGCTCGAACTGCACCGCGCCGTGCGGCTGGTCGTCGACAGCGGCATCCACTACAAGAAATGGAGCCGCGAGGACGCTATCGCCTATGCGCTGGCGAACACCGCCGAAACCCCCGGCGCGATCGAAAAGGCGATGTCGCGCTACGTCATCTTCCCCGGCCAGGCGACCGCCTACATGATCGGCCGGCTGAAGATCTCGGAGTTGCGCGCGCGCGCCGAAGCGGCGCTGGGGCCGAAGTTCGATATCAAGGCATTCCACGATGTCGTGCTGACCAACGGCGCGGTGCCGCTCGACGTGCTGGAGAGCAATGTCGATGCGTGGATTGCGGCAACGAAGGCCTGAGGCCGGGTAGAGCAAGGGCCTCCGGCGGGCAGGGACTTGTCCCTGCACCCATATGTTTTGCGTGCGTGCATCAGACCTGACGCGGGGTTCTGATGCACCGCCCGAACATTCGGGTGCAGGGGTCACCCCTGCCCGCCGGAGGCTCTTAAAATTCGATTCACCTTGAAATCCCGGGTTGCCGTGCAACCCCGTCGCGCCCACCGCCGTTAACGCAGCGGGCATGACCCGCAGGGATCGTCAGGCGCGTGGCCACGCCGCCTCATCATCCGTCCTTGTCGGCCCGGCTGCGCTGCCTGCGCGCCGGGCCGATTTTTTGCGCGCAATGCGGCGACTTTGCTTGACTTGGACGGCGCAGCCCCCACATAAGCCGGATGAAATTAGTCCAGTTTTGGCACGTACCGCGAAAGGTGCAGATGATCCGGCTGACCAACCTTGCCGACTATGCGGTTGTCGTGATGACCGCGGCGGCCAAATCGCCCGAGCGCCGGCTGTCGGCACCCGAAGTGGCGTTGGTAACGGGGATTCCGGTGCCGACGGTGGCGAAGCTGATGGGCACGCTGGCGCGCGCCGGGCTGCTGGCGGCATCGCGTGGTGCCGGTGGTGGTTTCCAGTTCTGCCGGCCGGCGGGCGAGGTCAGCATCGCGGCGATCATCGAGGCGGTCGACGGGCCGATTGCACTTACGCAGTGCCAGCATCCGTCTGATGGCGTTGCCACCAGTGATTGCAGCATCGGCAGCTCGTGCAGCGTCCGCGGCCATTGGGCCCCGATCAACCGCGCGGTGCGTGATGCGCTGTCGGCGGTGACGCTCGCCGACCTGATCCAGCCGGTAGTGGCGCGTGAAAGTGTGACGGCATGAGCGATGACACCCGCACGCTTGATCCCAACGCCGAAGCCCAGGGCGCGGTCGATGACCTTGCGACCTACAAATGGGGCTTCGTCAGCGACATCGAATCCGAAATGGCCCCCAAGGGGCTCAATGAGGACACCGTCCGCTATATTTCGGCGAAGAAGGGCGAGCCGCAGTGGCTGCTCGACTGGCGCCTCAAGGCCTACCGGTTGTGGCTGACGATGGAGGCACCCGACTGGGCCAAGCTCGACATCGCGCCGATCGACTATCAGGACGCCTATTATTACGCCGCGCCCAAGGCCAAGCCGTCGCTGGCGTCATTGGACGAGCTCGACCCCGAAATCCGCCGCACCTATGAAAAGCTCGGCATCCCGATCGAGGAGCAGAAGATGCTCGCCGGGGTCGAGGGGTCGCGCCGGATTGCCGTCGATGCGGTGTTCGATTCGGTCAGCGTCGCCACCACCTTCCGCGCCGAGCTTGAACGCGCCGGCGTCATCTTCCGCTCGATCAGCGAGGCGGTGAAGGAATACCCGGAGCTGGTGCGCAAGTATCTTGGCTCGGTCGTGCCGCAACGCGACAACTATTTCGCGGCGCTCAACAGCGCGGTCTTCAGCGACGGCACCTTCGTCTACATCCCCGAAGGCGTGCGCTGCCCGATGGAGCTTTCGACCTATTTCCGCATCAACGCCGCCAACACCGGCCAGTTCGAACGCACGCTGATCGTCGCCGACAAAGGCAGCCATGTCAGCTACCTCGAAGGTTGCACCGCGCCGATGCGCGACGAGAACCAGCTCCACGCCGCGGTCGTCGAGCTGGTGGCGATGGACGATGCCGAGATCAAATACTCGACCGTCCAGAACTGGTACCCCGGCGACAAGGACGGCAAGGGCGGCATCTACAATTTCGTCACCAAGCGCGCGAACTGCCTCGGCAAGCGCAGCAAGGTCAGCTGGACGCAGGTCGAAACCGGCAGCGCGATCACCTGGAAATACCCGTCGTGCGTGCTGTCGGGCGACGACTCCGTGGGTGAATTCTACTCGGTCGCGGTGACCAACAACCGCCAGCAGGCCGACACCGGCACCAAGATGATCCACCTCGGCAAGCGCAGCCGCAGCACCATCGTCAGCAAGGGCATTTCGGCGGGGCGGTCGAGCAACACCTATCGCGGGCTGGTGCGCGTCGCGTCGGGCGCTGAGGGCGTGCGCAATTTCACCCAGTGCGACAGCTTGCTTCTGGGCGACCAGTGCGGCGCGCACACCGTGCCCTATATCGAGGTGCGCAACCCGTCGGCACAGATCGAACACGAAGCCACGACTTCGAAAATCAGCGACGATCAGCTATTCTATGCGATGTCACGCGGCCTCAATGCCGAGGAAGCGGTGGCGCTGATCGTCAACGGTTTCTGCCGCGACGTGATGATGCAACTGCCGATGGAGTTTGCCGTCGAGGCGCAGAAACTGCTCGGCATATCGCTGGAAGGGAGTGTCGGATGAATCGCAATCTGCTTGGCGCTGTCGCGCTGACCCTCGTACTTGCCGCCTGCGGCAATCCCCCGCCGCGTGCCGATGTACCCGGCCAGGACGCGCGCGCTGCGATGGACAAGGCCGCCGCCGTCTACGCCGAATGTGTCGACAGTGCCGCGAACAGCATCGACATGACCCAGTTCAAATCGGGCGACATGCAGGCCGGCACCGCCGCCAGCCAGATCATCAAGGGCTGCGCCGACGCGCGCACCGCGCTGATCGCCAAGGTCTATGACGTGCGCCGCATCGGTTACCCCAAGGAAGAAGAACGCGTGTCGCAGTCGGTCGCCGAACAGTCGGTCGATGCGATCGAAGGCGAGCTGCGCGAACGCGCCGTCGTCGCGATTGTCAGCCGCCAGGTTGGCAGCACTGCTCCCACCGCCCAGAAGGCCAAGTAATGCTCGAAATTCGTGACCTGCACGCCACCGTCGACGGCAAGGCGATCCTGGGCGGCCTGACGCTGTCGATCGGCGACGGCGAGGTCCATGCCATCATGGGCCCCAACGGCGCCGGCAAATCGACCTTGTCGTACGTGCTCGCCGGTCGTGCAGGTTACGAAGTCACCGGCGGCAGCGTGACGCTCGACGGGCAGGACCTGCTGGCGCTCGACGCGCATGAACGCGCGGCGGCCGGGCTGTTCCTCGGGCTGCAATATCCGGTGGAAATCCCCGGCGTGTCGAACCTGATGTTCCTGCGCACCGCGCTCAACGCGCAGCGCCGGATGCGTGGGCAAGCCGAAGCCTCGGGCGCCGAGTTCATGAAGCTGATCAAGGTCGAGGCCGAGGCGTTCGGGCTGTCGATGGACATGCTCAAGCGGCCGGTCAACGTCGGCTTTTCGGGGGGCGAAAAGAAGCGCAACGAGATGGTGCAGATGGCGGTGCTGGCGCCGAAGATGGCGGTGCTCGACGAAACCGATTCGGGCCTCGACATCGATGCGCTGCGCGTTGTCGCCGACGGCATCAACCGGCTGCGCGCCCCCGACCGCTCGACGCTGCTGATCACGCATTACCAGCGCTTGCTCGACTATGTCGTGCCCGACCGCATCCATGTGCTCGTCGCCGGCCGCATCGTGCGCTCGGGCGGGCCAGAGCTGGCGCACGAGCTTGAACGCGACGGCTATGTGGACATTGCCGCGTGACAGCGCTCCCGACCCGCAGGCAGGAAGACTGGCGTTACAGCGACCTTGAAGCGTTGCGCGAAGTCTGGCCGCAGGACATTGCGACGACGCGCACGCTGAGCGTCGCGGCTGGCGACAGCGCGCGGCTCGACGACACGCTGACCGGCAGCGACTGGCACAATGAAACCGTCACCATCGACCTTGGTGCCGGCGCGACGCTCGACGGTATCATCGTGCAAGCGCGCGGCAGCGATGCAGTCACGACGCAGCACTACCGCATCAGCCTCGGCGCCGGCGCGCGCTGCAACCTGCATGTGCTCGCCACCGGCAGCCGCTTCGGACGCATCGCCATCACCGTCGAAATGGGCGAGGGCAGCGACTTCAACCTTGGCGGCGTGATGATCGGCGGCGGTGACCAGACGCTCGAAATCGTCACGCACGTCGTGCATGCCCACCCGCGCGCCACTAGCCGCCAGACGGTGCGCAGCGTCGCCGGCGACACCGCGACCACCAGCTATCTCGGCAAGGTCGGCGTCGCGCGCGGCGCGCAGAAAACCGACTCGGCGCAGTCGGCGAAGGCGCTGCTGCTGACGCGCACCGCGACCGCCAATCTGAAGCCCGAGCTCGAAATCTTCGCCGACGACGTCAAATGCGCGCATGGCGCCAGCGTCGGCGCGCTCGATGCCAATGCGTTGTTCTATCTGCAAAGTCGCGGGCTCGATCCGGCGGCGGCGCAGGCGTTGCTGACGCGTTCGTTCCTCGCCGCTGCATTCGCCGACCTCGATGACGAAGCCGCCGAACGCCTGACCGATGCGGCGATTGTCGCGCTGGGGACCAACCAATGAACGCGCATCTTCCCCACTTCAGCCACCGTGCCGATTTCCCGGCGCTGGCCAACGACTGGGCCTATCTCGATACTGCCGCGACCGCGCAAAAGCCGCAGGCGGTGATCGACGCGATCACCCGCGCTTACGGCGTCGACTATGCGACGGTGCATCGCGGCGTTTACGAACGCTCCGCCACGATGACGCAGAGTTTCGAAGCGGTGCGCGCCAAGGTTGCCGACTTCATCGGTGCGGCGTCGGCGAACGAAATTGTCTTCACGCGCGGCGCCACCGAATCGATCAACATGGTGGCGCAGGCGTTCGGCGGCATGCAGTTGAAGCGCGGCGACCATATCCTGCTGACGGCGCTCGAACATCACAGCAATATCGTGCCGTGGCAGATGCTGCGCGGCGCGCTCGGGCTCGGCATCGACGTCGCGCCGCTGACGCCGGACGGCAAGATCGACACCGACGCGCTGATCGCGATGATCGGCCCGCGCACCAAGTTGGTGTCGGTCGCGCATGTCTCGAACGTGCTCGGCAGCGTGGCCGATGTGCGCCGCATTGCCGATGCCGCGCACGCGGCAGGGGCCAAGCTGCTCGTCGATGGTTGCCAGGCGGTGCCGCGCATGGCCGTCGATGTGGCGGCGCTCGACTGCGATTTCTACGTGTTTTCGGGGCACAAGCTCTACGGCCCGACGGGCATCGGCGTGCTGTGGGCGCGGCCCGAGCTGCTGATGCGGATGCCGCCGACGCAGGGCGGCGGCGCGATGATCGAAACGGTGACGTTCGAGGCAACGACCTATGCCAAGCCGCCGCAGCGGTTCGAAGCCGGCACACCGCATATCGTCGGCGTCATCGGGCTGGGTGCGGCGATTGATTATGTGAACAGCATCGGCCTCGATGCGATTGCGGCGCACGAAGCGCGGCTGGTCAAGGCGACGCGCGCGGCGCTCGCTGGTTTCGACCGCGTGCAGCCGTATGGCCCCGAAGACAGCGCCGGCATCGTCAGCTTCAACATCGAGGGCGTCCACCCGCACGACGTCGGCACCATCCTCGACGAAACCGGCGTCGCCATCCGCGCCGGGCATCATTGCGCGCAGCCGCTGATGGCGCTGCTTGGCGTGCCCGCGACGGCACGCGCCAGCTTCGGCATTTACAACAACGCGTCCGATATCGAGCGGCTGGCAATCGGCATCGCGCGCGTCATCAAGATCTTCGGCTAGTGGAGTAGACCAAGTGGCTGAACGCAAATTCGAAGTCGAAGAAGTTGAAAGCGCCCCCGAGGTGCCCAAGGCGCCGCCGGTCGGCAACGCCGCCGTTGAAGCGCGCAAGCCGGACTTCCTCGAAGGTTTCATCCGCGAAAAGCCCGCGTCAACACCCGCCGGCGAGCCCGGCGGCGACCTGTACGAAGCCGTCATCGACGCGTTGCGGTCGATCTATGACCCCGAGATTCCGGTCAACATCTATGACCTGGGCCTCATCTACAACGTCGAGCTCGATGACGACCACGCGCTGGTGACGATGACCTTGACGACGCCGCACTGCCCGGTCGCCGAGACCATGCCCGGTGAAGTCGAACTGCGCGTCGGCAGCGTGCCGGGGATCGGCTCGGCCGAGGTCAATCTCGTCTGGGATCCGCCGTGGGATCCGGCGAAAATGAGCGACGAAGCCAAGCTAGAGATGGGGATGCTGTGATGGAGACTGCGACCACACCGCGGGTCCGTGCGCCGCGCCCGGCGCCTATCAGCGTGACCGAAAATGCCACCAAGCGCATCGCCGACATCATCGCCAAGGCGCCCGAGCCGGCGGCCGGCGTGCGGCTGACGACGCCCAAGCGCGGTTGTTCGGGACTGGCGTACAGCCTCGCCTATGTGACGCAGCCCGCTGTCGGCGACGAACGCGTCGAAACGCCGGGCGGCACGCTGTTCATCGACGGCGGCTCGTTGATGTATCTGATCGGCAGTGTCATGGACTGGCAGGAAGACGACTTCACCGCCGGCTTCGTGTTCACCAATCCCAATGCCAAGGGCCAGTGCGGCTGCGGCGAAAGCTTCACCGTCTGACGATTCCCGCACGCGCTATTGCGTTGGCGCTGCTGTGCCTGCCGCTGGGCGGTTGCCTTGTCGCGAGTGCGGTCACCACCGTCGTGCTGCTGCCGGTCAAGGCGGTCGGCGCCGGCATTGACGCGGTCGTCACCACCGACGCCGAAGCTGATGAAAAGCGTGGCCGCGAGGCGCGCGAGGCCGAGGAAAAGGCCAAAAAGGCGCAAGCCAAGCAGGCCAAGGCCGATGCGAAGGCCGCCAAAGACGCGGCGAAGACCAAGCCCGGGGGACGCTAACCCACACCGCTTGATCCTCCCCGTCTTCGGGGAGGGGGGACCGCCTTTTGGCGGTGGAGGGGTGCAACGCCCGCCGCTGCGATTATCGGTTGGGGGGCATGTGTTGATTGTTGGCGCCGACCCCTCCACCGCGCGAAGAGCGCGGTCCCCCTCCCCGAAGACGGGGAGGATCAAGGGGCTTTAGCTGCTCGGCCCCAGCGCCGGATCGAGATCGCGCGGGCGCACGAAGGCGCTGAGCGTGCCACAGGCTTCGTCGAGGTCGGCCCAGCGATCAATGTCGCAATCGAGCACTGCCACCGTCGCGGTCGGGTATTTGACTTCGGCTTCGGCGCGCAGCGCGTCATCGTCGCCGGCGAGCATCAGCACCAGGTCTTCGAGCCCCGGGTTGTGGCCGATGAGCAGCAGGCTGCCCACCGTATCATCGGTCGCCTGCACGACTTCGAGCAACGTCGCCGCCGACGCCAGATAGATGCGCGGTTCGAAGCGCGGTTCGAGCCCGAAACCAATGCCGCGTTCGACCGCTTCGATGGTCTCGCGGACACGCTGCGCCGGCGAGGCAATCACTGCGTCGAAGTTCATCGCTTCATCGGCAAACCATTGGCCGATGCGCATCGCGGCGCGTTGGCCGCGCCGGCTGAGCTGCCGGTCGAAGTCACGCTCGACCAGGTCATCGCCCGATTTGGCGTGCCGCAACAGGATCAGTCTCTTCACGCAGCCCATCTTCCCCGCTTCAGGCACCATCATGTAGCAGCGTTACCGCGCTGTAAAAGCGTGATGTTACAATTCGACTTGTTTTGCCAGCACCGGCGACGCCGTCTGCATCGCTGCCACCGCCGCAACTGCATCGTCGATGCCCAGCCGGTTGACCGGTGTGCCCGGCGGAAAGGCACTGAGCAGCCGCGACGGCACGGCAGGGCCGATCAGCACGAACGCGCCGTGGTCGCTGGCGCGGCGGATCAGCCGGCCGAAGGCTTGCGCCAGTCGCCCTTGCGTCACCAGATCATCATATGCGGTGCCGCCGAATGCCGCGCGCCGGGCGGCGTGGAGCACCGTCGGGCGCGGCCATGGCACGCCCTCCATCACCACCAGCCGCAGTGATTGGCCGGGCACATCGACGCCGTCGCGCAGCGCGTCGGTGCCGAGCAGCGAGGATTTGGGCTCGGCGCGGAAGATGTCGACCAGCGTGCCGGTGTCGATCGGATCGACGTGCTGCGCGAATAGCGGCAGGCCTTCCTTGGCGAGCGCGTCGACGATGCGCGCATGGACGCTGCGCAGCCGCGCGATCGCGGTGAACAGCCCGAGTGTGCCACCGCCGGCCGCCATGATCAGCCGGCGATAGGCGGTGGCGAGCGCCGGCAGGTCGCCGCGCTTGATGTCGTTGACGATGAGCACGCGCGCCTGGCCCGCATAGTCGAATGGGCTATCGACGGCGAAGCGCTGCGGTGGCAGCGCCAGATGCGTCGCGCCGGTGCGCAGTTCGGTGTCGCGCCAACCCTTGTCCTCGACACCATCGCCCGCCGTGTCGCCGCGCGCGCGCAAAGTCGCCGAGGTCACCAGCACGCCGTGCGCGGGTTCGAGTACGGCTTTGGCAAACGGCCGCGTCGGATCGAGCCAGTGGCGGTGGATGCCGACATCGAGCTCGCGGGCTTCGATCCGGTCGACGGCGAACCAGTCGATGAAGTCGGGCTCGGCCGGGCCGCCAAGCCGCGCCAGCAGCGCCACCCAGGCGCCGAGCGTCGTGGCGCGCAGCCGTAGCCCGCTGGCGGCGCCTTCGATGCGCGGCTTGCTTCCCTTGACAACTCCGGCACGCTTTA
>CALMPZ010000418.1 GCA_937871645.1 uncultured Polymorphobacter sp. | reverse complement strand
CAGCGCCGCAACCTCGGGCGTGTCGCGGGTGAACACGGCGACGCCCGGCGGGCGCATCGCGGGCCACCCGGCGCCCTTGAGCAGCGTCACGACGCGGCGCGCGATGCCGGCACCGCCATCGACAAACTTCAACGGGCGCGGTGCTGCAGCAGTGAGTTCCTCGGCCACCAGCGGGAAGTGCGTGCAGGCCAGCACGACGGTATCGATGCTGTCGCCACCGGGCTGGCCGAGCAAACCGGCGAGTTCGGTGGCAAACGCAGCGCGGTCGGGCGCTTCGCCACGCAGCTTGGCTTCGGCGAGCTGCACCAGCGCGGCGCTGCCGTGACGCAACACGCGGCAATCGGCGGCAAACTCCGCCGACAGCCGGTCGACATAGGGCTGGCGCACCGTCGCCTGCGTGCCGAGCACGCCGATGGTACGGGTGACCGAGGCTTCGGCGGCGGGCTTGATCGCCGGCACGGTGCCGACCACCGGCACATCAAGCGCTGCGCGCACCGTGGCAAGCGCGATGGTCGAGGCGGTGTTGCAGGCGATGACCACCAGTTGCGGCTTGTAGCGTTCGACCAGCCGCCCGAGCAGCGCCGGAATGCGCGCGTTGATTTCGGCTTCGGTCTTGGTGCCATAGGGGAAGCCGGCGTTGTCGGCGACATAGACCAAAGGCGCGGTCGGCACCGCCGCTGCGACCGGCGCCAGCACCGACAAGCCACCGACGCCGGAATCGAAAAGCAGGATGGGGGCGGTCATGGCGCGCAACCTAGTCGCCGCATTCAAACAAACCAAGCATTTCGGGGCGGAAACGGGTGCTTTCTGCTATGGACAAGCTGCAAGGCGCAGTGCAGTCTGCGGCAACACTCCATCAAGGAGGCAGGGGAGACTCGGTTGAGCGACGCGAAACTACCCGATCCGGCGGCCATGCTGCGCGACATGCTCGGCCAGTGGGAAAAGACCTCGAACGAGGCGATGACGCAGCTTATGGCGACCAATGAATTTGGCCGCGCGATGGGCCAGATGACGACGATGTCGCTTGAGGCGAAAAACAACCTGAGCGAGATTTTCGGCAAGCTGCTCACCGGCATGAACCTGCCGAGCCGCGACGAATTGCTCACGGTGGCGACGCAGATCCGCGATGTCGACGCGCGGCTCGACCGCATCGAGACGTTGCTGGTCAAGCTGACCGGTGCCAGTCCGGTCGCCGAGCGCCCGGCGCTGCCGCGGCCGCCGCGCACCCGCAAGCCGGCCAAGCCATGAGCAGCGCCCCGACAGAAGAAAGCGTTGCAGCGCGCGTCACCGCGACCGTCGAGCGCGCCATCCAGCGCAACATCAAGGGGTTGGAGTATTTCGGCTCGGCCGCGCCCGCCGTTGGTGCGTCCCCGCGCGACCTGATCCATTCGCGCGGCACGATGCTGCTGTATCACTACCGGCCGATGGCGGACGAAATCTACCGCGTGCCGATTCTCGTGGTGATGGCGACGACCAATCGCGGCTATATTCTCGACCTGGCGCCGGGGCAGAGCTTCGTCGAGTTTCTGTTGAAGCGCGGCTACGACGTTTACATGCTCGACTGGGCACCGCCGACGTCTGCCGAAAAGACGCTCGATCTCAACACTTACGTCAATGATTTCATTCCCGATTGCCTGGCCAAGGTGCAGGCCGACAGCGGCATCGAAGACGTCACGCTGATGGGCTATTGCATGGGCGGCGTGCTGTCGACGCTGTACCAGGGCAGCCATGCCGACTCGCCGGTGGTCAACCTTGTCACCTTCACCACGCCGGTCGACATGACCAAGATGGGGCTGTTCTCGGCATGGTCCGACAGGCGCTGGTTCGATGTCGACCGGCTTGTCGATTCGCTCGGCAACGTCCCCGCCGAAATTCTCTACACCAGCTTCGACATGCTGCGCCCGGCGTCGCGCTTCGCCGGCAATATCCGGCTGTGGGACAATATGTGGAGCGACGAGTTCGTCAAAGCCTATCGCATGCTCGATCGCTGGAGCGCCGACATGCTGCCGCTGGCGGGCGAATATTTCCGCGACACCACCAAGAAGCTGATGTGGGACAATGCGCTGGTCGAAGACCGGCTCGAAGTCGGCGGCCGCCCGGTGCGGCTCGGCAACATCACCGTGCCGTTCCTGCATGTCGTCGCCGAGCATGATCATATCGTTACGACCGAGGCATCGGCGCCGCTGGTCAAGCTAGTCGGTTCGACCGACAAGGAGGAAGTTATTTTGAAGGGTGGACATGTCAGCCTGGTGGCTGGCGCCAATGCGCAGAAGCGGCTGTGGCCGCGCCTCGACCAATGGCTGCAGGAGCGCTCGGTATGAGCCGCGACTATCCGCGCAGCATCGATTGCGGCGGCGTCGCCGTCGAACTGCGGCGCTTCCTGCCTGCCGATGAAGCCGCCGTGCTGGCGTTTGCCCAGGCGCTGCCGCAGCACGACCTGCTGTTCATCAACCGCGACATCACGCACCCGCGCGTCATCAAGGCGTGGCTGGCCGAAATCGCCGAGGGTACGATCAGCACGATCATTGCCGTGACGGGCGACAAGGTCGTCGGTTGCTGTGCGGTGGTTTCCGACGCGCTGTCATGGTCGCCGCATGTCGGCGAAATTCGCGTGCTGGTTGCGACCGAAATGCGCGACCGCGGGCTGGGACGGACGCTGGCGCAGGAGGCACTGGTCGAAGGCATCGGGCGCGGGCTGACCAAGCTGACGGTACAGATGACCATCGATCAGCGTGGCGCCATTGCGGTGTTCGAGGGGCTGGGCTTCCGCGGCGAGGCGTTGCTCAAGGAACAGGTCAAGTCGCGCGACGGCACGCTGCACGATATCGCCGTGCTCAGCCATGATGTCGCACAGGTCAGTGCACAACAGGCGATGATGGGCCTCGACAGCGTTGCCTGACCGGCAAGAGCGCCACACGCGGGAGATTTGATCATGGCCAGCCGACCGATTGAAGACATCAAGGCACCGCATCGCTTCCTCAGCCTGACCGAGGTGCCGCGCGCGCTGGCCGAGCTGTCGGCGCTGCCGCTGGCCGCGCCGCTGCTGGCACATGCGCCGCACGGCGACGGCCACCCGGTGCTGGTCATCCCCGGCTTCACTGCCAGCGACCGGTCGACGGGGGTGCTGCGGCGTTTTCTGACGCGGCTCGGCTATGATGCGCACACTTGGGATCTGGGGCGCAACCTCGGCCCGCGCTCGATCGGCGTCGACGGGCGGCATCTGGCAGCGCGGCTCGATGAAATTCATGACCGCACCGGCCGCACCATGAGCCTCGTCGGCTGGAGCCTCGGCGGCGTCATGGCGCGGCAATTGTCGCGCGCTGCACCGCACGCCATCCGGCAGGTCATCACGCTCGGCAGCCCGTTCACCGGCAACCCGCTCGCCTCGCCGGTGGCCAAGCTCTACGAGCGTGTCACCGGAAACCGCATTTCCACCAAGCGCATGCAGTTCGACCTCGCCGAAAGCGGCACGCCGCCGCCGGTGCCGTCAACGGCGATCTACACGCGCGGCGACGGGGTGGTGCCGTGGGAAAATTGCGTCGAGCCCGAAAGCCCGACGACCGACAATATCGAAGTCCACGGCAGCCATTGCGGGCTCGGCATCAATGCGGCAGTGCTCTATGCCATTGCCGACCGGCTGGCGCAGCCCGAAGGCGCGTGGAAGCCGTTTGACCGCACGTTGCTGCGTTCGGCGATCTACCCGTCATCGGGGCATTTGCACTAACGGCGAAGTTTACATTCTGTACGAAGATTCGAGATTTGCCGAAGTTTACAGTCCGGGGCAAAATTGACGCCTTAGTCGCAGGTTCAAGGGCCTCCGGCGGGCAGGCCTGTGGCCTGCACCCATTTGCTGCCGGTTCTGCATCAACTGTCACCAGTTTTGGTGCACGGAAATCA